>PMOH01000379.1 GCA_003161515.1 Deltaproteobacteria bacterium | reverse complement strand
TCGTATTCGAGGTCGGCGTCCTGCACGAACAGGTAAGGATTTTTCGCGGCGGCAAATCCGAGTCGGAGCGCGGCGCCTTTGCCGCGGTTCTCGCTGTGAAAAAAGCATCGCACCTGCGGATGGCTGAACTCGCGCAGGAACTTCGCGGTGCCGTCACTGGAGGCGTCATCGACGACGATGATTTCGGGGTCGAACCCGCAATCCAGCACCCGCTCGATCACGCGGCCGATGGTCGCGACCTCGTTGTAAACGGGAATCACCACGGAAATTTTAGTTCGATCCGCCATCAGCCTCCCCTCACCTCCCGATGCTGTCCGAACGACGACGACGATCGCGCGGCCACGTTCGCGATTGTGTGTTCGAGCGTTTTCCGCGCCACCAGCATCGCGGCGACGCGGCGTAATTGCAGCCGCCGGCGTCGCGCGGAAAGCTGCGCGCTGTAGCCGGTCCACACGCGCATCCGATCTGTATTGGTGACGCCGGCGACGTCGAGACTTCCAAGTTGAACCAGATTGCGCATCCGCGGCCGCCCGAAGCGGCTCAGAATCGTGCGCCGGGTGCGTTCGTGATCGATGAAAACAAATTGCGGCGGTTCGAGCGCGGTGACGAAGATGTTGTACGGCGTCAGGTCGCCGTGGATGTATCCCGCGCGATGCAGCCGCGCGACCTCCGCGCCGAGCGCACGCAACACAACGCGCCTGGACGCAAGCGTCGCGCGCTTCAAATGACGCACAAGATTAAATCCATCGACCCGCGCGGTCACTATTATCTCGCGACCGCCGCGGCGCTCGGCGCCGAGCAAGAGAATCTCCGGGACGCCAACGCCGTGGGCTCGCAGGTGTGCGGAGATCGCCGCGACGTGCGACGTGCGCTTGCGTTTCAATATCCCCCGCGCACGATTCACTCCGCGCACCGGGTCGAGCACTTTAAAGTACGCTGCCAGTCCGTGATCGAAATGTCGAAACCAGGTCTCGGCGTGACGCGAGCGGCGCACCCGAGTCGTCGCCGTGCCGTCGATTGCGGCGAATGCAGCATCGATCAACTCCTCACGCTGCTCTTCAGAAAATCGCGCGTCGTAACCGGGGATGAGGAAACTCCATCCTCCACGCGTCAACTCGACACCTTCGCCCGCCGCCCACCAGCTCATCTGGTCGCCTCGCGTATGGCGAACGCGCGCCTGACGGTCCGGCTTACTTGTTCGGGTGATATTCGCCGCATGCATTCGCGTCCGATTGGGCATTTACGAAGATAGCAGGGATGACACGGGATCGCGCCGCTGATCGCAAGTTCGGCAAACCCCCACGGCGCAGAGCGCTCGGCAGCGGTGGCGCCCCACAGCGATACCACCGGGCATCCGACGGCGGCCGCGATATGCATCGGGCCCGAGTCGGGTCCGAAACTGACGGCGCATTCCGGAAAAATCGCGATCAGATCGCGCAGCGACGTGCGTCCGGCAAGATTGAACGCGGGCACGCCGTCGAGATGGCGCATGACCTCGCCGGCGAGTTTCATTTCATCGAGACCACCGAGCAACACCGGAAACAGAGCGGGACTGTCGCCGTCGGCGCGCGCCAGGCGTCGGATCACCGCAGCGGTCGATTCAGGAAAATAGATTCGGCTCGGCCACGACGATCCAAGAATCACAGCAAGCAGAGGGCGCGGCGTGTCGGCGAGCGTCGCGAGAGCGCGCGCGCGTTCGTCGTCGGTCGCGGCAAGTCCAAATTCAATCGGCGATTGCGCAAGACCGAGCGCGTCGCCAAACGCCTGGTACTGCATCAGCTTCAGTCGCATGTTGGGCTGCGGCGCGATCCGGTGATTGGAAAAACGGTGATTGAATTCCTTGGTGTTTGCAGCGTCGAAGCCGAAACGATCGCGCGCGCCCGAGATTCGCGAGGTGAATCCGCTTTTGAGATGACGCTGAAGATCGATGACCAAATCGAAGCGGCCCTTGCGAACCCGCCGCAGGAACCGGATGAAGGTCCACGGCGCGTGCGCGCGATCATACACGATGATTTCGTCGAGCCAGCGGTGGTGTTCGAGCACCGCCTTCGACTTGGGTTCGACGGCCCACGCGATGTGCGCGTCGGGCCATGCTTTGCGAATGCGCCCGAGCAACGGCAGTGCGCGAACCACGTCGCCGATCGCGCCCATCAGCACGATCAGCACACGACGCGGCGGCGGCACGAATTGCGGGGCGATGGCTTCAGGAGAGGACATTTTGCGAATGGTCGAACGCGGCTTCGGCTCCAACGCACGATGATAACGACGCGGACCGGCGCCGCAAAGGGCGTGCGCGCAATTGTTCGCCGCGACCGCATCCGCGTATTGTGACGCTGAGATGGCGAAGGAACTCTTCACTTGACGGGCCAACCGCGTGGCTTGGACAGTATCGCCGGTCCAATCACATTTGCGCTGCTGATTCTGACCGGGTTTCTCGCGATCCACAGCATCGAGCCACCGCCCGCCGTGGACGCAAACGCGCCAGCGACAGAATTCTCCGCCGCGCGTGCGATGCGCGACGTCCGCGAGATCGCGAAGAAGCCGCATCCGCTGGGCTCAGCCGAAAACGATCGCGTGCGCGAGTACCTCGTCGGCCGATTGCGAGAACTCGGCGCGAATCCAGAAGTTCAGACCGCAACTGTCGCGCGCCAAAGTCCATCGGGTCCCGATACGTGGGCCGTCGTGAATAACATCGTGGCGAAGGTGCCGGGCACCCAACCCAATGGCGCCGTGATGATGGTCGCGCACTACGATTCGGTACCCAGCAGTCCCGGCGCGGGCGACAACGCCGCGTCAGTCGCCGCAATCCTCGAGGCGCTGCGCGCGCTCAAAGGCGCCCCCGCGCTACGGGACGATCTGATTGTTCTGTTCACCGATGGCGAAGAACTAGGCCTGCTCGGCGCGAAGGGATTCATCGAAACGTACCCTGGACTCCGTAACATCAAGGTCGTGCTGAACTTCGACATGCGCGGCGACTACGGCCCGTCGATGATGTTCCAGACCAGCGCGCACAACTCGTGGCTGATCGAGCAGCTCGCGGCCACGCCGTTTCCTTATGCGACCTCGGCGGCCAAAGCCGTGTACAAGCGGATGCCCAACGACACCGACCTGACGGTTTTTCTCAATGCCGGAATGACTGGGATGAATTTCGCCGCGGCTGGCGGAATCACGCGCTATCACACGGCGCTCGACAATGCCGAAATGCTCGATGAGCGGACGTTGCAGCATCAGGGGTCCTACGCGGTCTCGATGGCGCGTCAGTTCGGCTCGATCGATCTGAACGCGCCCAGAGGTGGGGACCACGACGCGGTCTTCTTCGTCGCCGGCGGAAAATTGATTCACTACTCCGCGTGGCTCGCGATTCCGCTCGCATGCATCGTGGCGACGCTGGTCTTCGGTGTGATCTGGATGCACATCCGCGACGGACGATTCAGCATCATCGGTGTTGCCACCGGTCTCGAGATCTATGCGATCGCAATCGTAGTCGCGGTGGTGGAAGCGCGCGGAGTCTGGTGGCTGATGGCTACAGTCGCGGGATGGCGAATGCTGGCGGTGCACACGACCTACGGCGGTTTCTACTTTTCGGTCGCGGCGGACGCCCTGATTTTCGGGACCTTGTGGGTGGCGTACGAGCTGATCGGCCGCCGCTTTTCTTCGCAAAACCTCGGCGCGGGTGCGCTCGCAGTCTGGACCGTCCTGATGATCGCCAGCAGCATCCTGATGCCCGGCGCCAGTTACATTTTCACCTGGCCGCTGCTGTTTGCGGCGATCGCGATGATCTATCGGCAGCGTGCGACCGGCTACCGCAGCGCGATTTTGGCGCTCGTCGCGATCGCGCCGGGGACTGCGATGCTCGCGCCGTCATTCGCCGCAAGCGCCGACGGCACGATCCTCTTCCTCGTATTTTGCGGATTGACCGCCGTCCTGATCTTCGGCCTGTTCATCCCGTACATCGATTTTCTCACCAGTGGACGGCGATGGATCGTGCCCGGTGTGCTGGGAGTGCTTGCTATCGCCATGATCATCAAAGGTAACGCTGCCAGTAACTTCGACGCGGCTCAGCCGCATCCCGACAGTATCTTTTATTTTTTCGACACTGATCGCTGGCGTGCGCGATGGGTCAGCCTGGATTCACGGCCCGACCGGTTCACCTCGCAATTTTTTCAGCATCACGTGCGCGGCGGATGGCTGCCGAAGCTCGCCGGGCTCGCAACCAGGGACACGCCCGATAGCAACCTCGCCTCGATCTCGCGCGATTTTGCGTATCTCAATCGCGGCCGGACGATCGAGGGCGACGCGCCTATCATCAATGCGGCGCCGCCTGAACTCAAAGTGCTCGACGACTCGACGATTCTCGGCGCGCGCACCGTCAAGATGCATATTGCGTCGGCGCGGCGGTCGTCGATCGTTTGGATGTCGGTGCCGGTGGGCGTATCGGTGCTGGGTGCGTCGATCGACGGCAGGTCGCCGGGAGATCGCGTCTCCGACGGATGGAGCGGATGGTACTGGCGCGCGCCGGCATCCGGTTTCGATCTGACGCTCAAGCTCGCGACGCCCGCGCCGTTTGTTGTGACGGTGATCGATCAGACTGACGGATTGCCCGAGACGCCGGGGTTCGCGATCAAGCCGCGTCCGGCTGAGACGATGCCTACGCCGTTTCTATTTTTCGATTCGACGACGTTGGTGAGGAAGACTTTTGCGATTGGCGGCGAGCAGGTGACGCGTCGCTAGCGATCGCATTCGCCGCCGATCATGTTGATCATCCCGAACGTGGTGATGATGTCGGGGATCATGCGGCCTATCAGCATTTTGTTTAGCGCGCCCATCCCGAGGAAACACGGGGGGCGCACGCGGACGCGGTAGGGGCGGCCGCTGCCGTCGCTTACGATGTAAAATCCCAACTCGCCGTTGCCGCCTTCGACCGCCTGGTACACTTCGCCGGCGGGCACGTGGATGCCTTCCATGATCAGCTTGAAGTGATTCATCAGGCCTTCGATCGAGTTGTAAACTTTTTCCTTGTCGGGCAGCACGACCTTGGGATCGGTGATAGTAACGGGACCTTCGGGCAGCGCCGCGATCGCCTGCTCGATGATGCGCTTGGACTGGTACATCTCCTGGAAGCGCACGTTGAAGCGATCGTAGTTGTCGCCGCGGTCGCCGAGCGGTACCTCGAAATCCATCCGATCGTACACCAGGTACGGATGCGCCTTGCGAACGTCGTATGACACGCCGGCCGCGCGCAACAGCGGACCCGTCAGCCCGTACGAGATGGCCTCTTCCTTCGACAGATTCCCGACATTCGCCATCCGGTCGATGAACACGCGATTGCGCGAGAGCAGTTTGTCGCAGTCGCTGAGAACCTGGTCGAGCCGCGCGAACGACGCCTTCATCCGATCGTTAAAATCCGCGGGCAGGTCATGGGTCATGCCGCCGACGCGGCACCAGGTGACGGTGAGCCGCGCGCCGGTGACCGCTTCGATCAAGTCGTAGAGAAACTCGCGCGCTTCGAGCATGTAGAACGCAACCGTGGTCGCGCCGACTTCGCTCGACGCCATCCCGAGGCAGGTCAGGTGATCTGCGATGCGCGAAACTTCGCTCATGATCATGCGCACGTACTTGCATCGCTCGGTGGTGTCGATGCCGATCAGGCGCTCGACCGCGAGCGCAAAGCCGACGTTGTTGATGCACGGCGACGCGTAATTCAGCCGGTCAGTGTAGGGAAAGCATTGCGTCCAGGTTCCCTGCTCGCACATTTTTTCGAATCCGCGATGCAGGTAGCCGACCTCGACGTCGCAATCGACGATGCGCTCGCCGTCAAGCTTGAGGTTGAACTTGATGGTGCCGTGCGAGGCGGGATGCGACGGGCCCATCTGAAGTTCCATGATCTCGTCGGAGGGATCCGACGGCACGATTTTGTTTTTCCAGCGCGCAGGTAATGACATGGCAATTATCGAGTCGCGTCTTCAGCGCGTGGGGCGAATCGGATTCACGACGGGATCGATTTCGGGAACGATCGGTTGGCGCTTGTTGTAGAGGTAGTCCTTGCGCAGCGGATGTCCCTCGAACGAATCGTACATCAGGATGCGCCGCAAATCGGGGTGACCCTTGAAGGCGATCCCGAACATGTCGAAGCATTCGCGCTCGAGCCAGTCGGCCGCGCCCCAGACTCCGACCACGCTATGAACCCAGGGCTCGGTCCCATCGACGCCAATCTTGACGCGGATGCGATGCGAGAGGGTGAGCGAGTTGAGCTGATAGACCACGTCGAAGCGCGGTTTGCGATCGAGCCAATCGACGGCGGTCAAGTCGGTGAGGAAATTGAATTGAAAGTCGGGGTCGTCGCGCAGCGCGCGGAAAAAATCGTACGCGCGTTCGCGATCGATAGTGAAAGTCTCCTCGTCGCGGTCATTTTGCGCGCTGAGAATTTCCGCGCCGAAGCGCGCTTTGATTTTTTCTGCCAGCATCGATGTTCAATCCCAGTCGAGCGCGCCGCGTTGCCATGCGTACAGAAGTCCCACGCCGAGAATCGCGATGAAGATCAGCGCCTCGACGAAGCCGAACATCCCGAGGTGGCGCAGCTCGACCGCCCACGGATACAGAAAAATCACCTCGACATCGAACAGCAGAAAGAGTATCGCGGTCAGGTAGAAACGCACCGAGAATCGCCCCCACGCCGAGCCGCTCGGCGGATTGCCGCATTCGAACGCCTCGCCCTTTATCGCGGTGGGACGCTTGGGCCCGATCAACATGTTGAGGGTGCACATGACGCCGACGATCAAGCCGGCGACGAGCAGAGTCACAGCGACGGGAAACCAGGTAGTCATTGTCGATACGCTTACAAGATCTTCTTATCTGAATATCCATACCCGATGAGCACGTCTTTTGGAACGATCTTCGATTTGCTTCCGGAAAGTAGATTAGTTCAGCGCGCTGCACCGGCCTGAATTATTTGTACCTAAATGTTTTGACCATTTGCATGACTGTGGTCATGGTGCGGCATTGCTCATGCAAACAGGGCCTTCGTGAGCCCTATCGGGCGGGTTATTATTACTGCTATTGACGATTCAGAGCAGTAGGACTAATGACCAAATGTAGGATTGTAACAGATTTAATTCCAGACTACGGCAACGACTAGCCGAAAGAGGGATCAACATGAATCGCGCAATCGGATGGGGAAGCTGGCGCATCGGAACTCTCACCGTTTTGATGCTGGTGGTCGGGATCTCCAGCGCGCCGGCGTTAGCTCAGGTGAAACCGGGAGACTTTATTACCCCGGACAATGCCTACAAGGTAAAGGACCTCATCTCGCCGGGACAGTACCTGCGCGTGATGCACGGTATGACGATCCAGGTCACGCCGACCGAGCGGATCGACTGGCCGCCGCCATACAAGGACGCGACCGAGAAATATTCGAGCCAGGTGAGGCTGACGCCCGACCATCGCAGCCTCGTTGGCTACGTCGCGGGCGAACCGTTCCCGATCGTCGATGCCAACGATCCGGATGCGGGCACGAAGGTGATGTGGAATGTGGCGTTTAGGCCTATTTCCAGCGACGAGTACGATCTGCGATGGTTCGATTGCGACAGCGTGTACTGGGGCAAGAATGCGGCGTTTCGCGAGATCACCGATATCGAAGTTGGCCACTACGCCGGCTACAACGAAGTCGGTCGCACCGAAGTCGATCCGATGCCGATCGATCCCGATTTCAAGAAAACCGGCCGCTACTTTCTCGGATTGCTCTATCCAGTTCTCGCCCCCGAGGACCAGCGTGGAGTCGGATTGATCAAGTTCCGCTACGCCGATCCCAATAAAGAGGACGCGAGTTGGACGTGGACGCCCGGCGCTCGCCGCGTCCGCCGCCTGAACTATGCGATTCTGGATTCGGCGACCGGGGCTCAGGCCTACGACCCGAATCACTACGAAGGCTTCAGCGGCAAGAACGAGAACTACAATTGGAAATTGATCGGCGAGAAAAATATGCTCGCGGCGATCAACGTCGCAAAGTCGCCTGACGTTCGGTGCCCGACCGACGGCGGCGCGAGCCATTGCCCCGACAACTGGCAGATACGCCATGATTTCATCATCGAGGGCCGCCCGCGTCCCAACCGCTTCAACTCAATTTACGATCACGAAGTTATGTACATCGATTCCGAAGCGGACTTTGTGATGGCGAACGACATGTACGATCGCAGCGGTGAGCTGTTCGTCAACTATACGTCGTGGATGCATTACGCAGATCGGTCGGAACCAGACGCCAAAATCGCGATCTATCCATTCAAGCGTGAGTTCCAAGTCGGCTCCTCGAGCATCAACGTGCAGAGCGGCTTCGCGACCGTCTGTTACCATCCGTCGCAGGTCGCGCCGTCACGCGACTCGTGGTTTATCAACATGGGCTCGGTCGATCGCGACTGGTTCACGCCGGAGCAGATGGCGCGCGCGGCCGAGGGCGGCCACGCGGTGGGTGGCGACTGATAGGAGTACGATCGAAGTCGCGCGCCTCGCGCGACTTCGTCTGAGGAACAAACCGGCGCGGCCATCGATGGCCGCGCCGGTTGTTTCTTTACCTCGCCCGTTACTTTACGGGAGAGGAGGCCGGCCGCATCGCGGCCGGCGGGTGAGGGTTCTGCGATTCCACCGAGACGAAGGTCACACTCGCGCGAGCATGCCTCGCGCCGCTAGAATCCATCTCCGATGAATGACAGCGGCGCGTTCCAGGCATGGGCAGCATCGGCCATCGCGAAGCGATGGCCGGGCGCGCGCCTCGACCAGATCGCCGCGCTCCGCGGCGATCTCTCGACCCGCCGTTTCTGGCGCGTCGCTATCGCGACGCGCCCAGAAACCCCCGCCCCAGGCACCGCGATCCTCGTCGACCTCGGCCCCGCCGACCTCCCGCGCTACGTCCGAGTACTCAATCTTCTGCCGGCGCCTGTCACCGAGCCGCCATGGATCAATGTGCACCGCTTCCTCGAATCGATCGGCGCTCCTGTTCCCGCGCTCTACGACGCCGACCCGGCGTGCCGCGCGATGCTGGTCGAAGATGTTGGCGAACTCTCTCTGCTCGACGCGGTGCGACGTCCGGGCGCTGACGCCGCCGACTTGTTCCGCCTCGCCGCGTCCGAACTCATCCGCCTCCACGTTGACGGCACCGCGCAAATCGACTCCCGATGTATCGCGCACGAGATTACTTACAGCGGCCGGCTCTTCGAATGGGAGCTGAAAGAGTTTGTGGAGGTCGGCCTCGCCGCGGTTGCACCCGGCGCCGACATTTGGCCGATCGCGCCCGAACTCGCGATGCTCGCCGCCCGACTCGATCGCTTTCCGCGCGTGTTCTCGCATCGGGACTACCATCGCGAGAATCTTTACATCCAAAACGGGCCGCGAATTCGCATCATAGATTTTCAGGACGCGCTGATGGCGCCGGCCGCGCAGGATCTCGCTGTGCTCCTGACGACTCGCGACACCGACGATGTAATCACCCCGGCAATCGAGCGCCGCATCCTCGACTTCTACTGCGCCGGACTCGCGCGCCACGGAGCCGCTGGACTCGACGCCCCAGAATTTATGCTCAGCTATCGCCTGTGTGTATTGCAGCACGCGCTCAAAATGATCGGACGCTTCGAAATGTTCGAGCGCAACGGCAAGACCGGATACCGTAAGTACATTCCGCACGCGCTGGCACAGACACGCCGGATGCTCGCCGAGATGCGCGCCGAATTCCCGAAACTTTCCGCGGCGCTGATGCCATGAAGGCGCTGGTTCTTGCGGCCGGGATGGGTGAGCGGCTTCGACCGCTGACCGACGTGACGCCGAAGCCGATGCTCGAACTCGGCGGTCGTCCGCTGATTAATTTTCCACTCGCGATGCTCCGGCGCGCCGGCATCACCGACGTCGCGATCAATCTCCATCACCTCGGTTCTCAAATTCAGCGCGGCCTCGGCGACGGCTCGCAGCTCGGACTGCACCTAACCTACGCGCCCGAGCCTGTTTTGCTTGGCACCGGCGGCCCGCTCAACGGTCTGCGCAATTTTCTCAGTGACGACACGTTCGTAATCGCCAACAGCGACACGATCCTCGATCTCGATCTCGGCGCGATGATCGCGTTCCATCGCGAGCGTTCCGCAATTGCCACCATCGCGCTCTTCCACCCCGCCAATCTCGACTACTACAGCCGCCTCGAAATCGACGCCGGCAAAAATCTGCGCCGGATGCGCCTGCTGATGCGCCGCGATCCACTTCAATACGGTGACTACCCGCCCGCCATCGACGACGCCGTCGCCGCGACACTGTCACCCTTCATGTATTGCGGCGTGATCGTCGCCGAACCCGCGGTCCTCGACCGGATTCCGCCGCACGCGCCGTGGAGTTTGATGAACGGCCTGTTCGCCCCGATGGTATCGCGCGCGGAACCGATCTTCGGCTACGTCCACACCGGCTACTTCCGCACGATGGACGATCTGAAAAGCTACGACGCCCTCAAAACCGAGTTCGCGTCGTCGCCTCCGCCAAAACTGATCTAGTAGAAGCGCGATTCACCTGGTGGACGCGTTTTCCATCTCCGATGAATCCAGTTCCAGTGATCCGGATGCGCACGGATCATCTGCTCGAGTGTGTTGCTGTATTGCTGCGTGTACTCGCGCACCATCGCCTCGCGGTTGCGAGTTTTCTCAGGATAAAAAGCTGGCAGAATCGTGATTTTGTGATGGATCGTGTCGCCCTGGCGCACCATAAACACCGGCAGCACGGGAGCGCCGGTGACGATCGACAGCCGCGCAATGCCGTCGCTGGTCGAAGCCGGCATCCCGAAAAAATCCACGAACACGCCCTTGCGCACATCGAGGTCGAGCGCGATCGCGATCATCCAGTTCTGCCGCAACATCCGCATCATCTCGCGCCCGCCCGCCTTGCGCTCGATGATGCGGTTGCCGTAGCGGACGCGCTGGGTCGAGATAGCGGCGTCGATCAGCGGATTGCGCAGCGCGCGGTGCACGATCGCGAGCCGGTAGCCATATACCGATTGCGCAATCTGCATCAGCTCGAAATTTCCGTAATGCCCGGTCAGCACGAACAAGCCGTGGCCGTTGGAGCGGCGCTCGGCCTCGTCCCAATTTGTTTTGCCTTCGTAAGTGGCGACCTGCTCGACGTTGGCGCGGCTGAGCTCGGGCAAGTGAGTCCATTCGGCGAGCACGCGGCCCCAACTGCGATACATCTTGCGCAGGATGTTGAGACGCGCCGCCGGCGTCATCTCGGGAAAAGCGATCTCGAGATTTTTGAGCGCGATCGGCCGGTTGGGACGATCGAAATTCATCGCCCATCCACCCAGCCGCGCGCCCGCGCGCACCGCGCGCTCCAACGGCATCGC
>PMOH01000511.1 GCA_003161515.1 Deltaproteobacteria bacterium | reverse complement strand
GCGGGCAGACAGCTACCGCAACTTGATACCGAAACGATGGATCTCTTCACGCGCTATCGATGGCCGGGCAACATCCGCGAGCTGCAGAACGCGATTCAGCAGGCGGTCATCCTTTGCTCGGGCGATAAGATCGTGCGCGCTGATTTGCCCAGCCGGATCACCGGCGACCACCACGCACCAACTCACCTCGAACAACTCGCGTCGCGCCGGATGGCTCTGGAAGAGGTCGAGCGCGAATACGCGCGCGCGGTGCTCGCCTCGGTCAACGGTCACCGCGGCGAGGCCGCCGCAATCCTAGGCGTCGATCGCAAAACCCTGACCCGCAAACTGCAGGAATCAGACTGAATTATTGCCTGGTGTACCGCGTCGAGCGGAGCTTCTTTGCTAGGTCGCCGCGGCGTGTCACTTTGATTTGTTCGAGGCCGAGCCACGATGCAATCGTGACCAGTTCGCGCATCAGAGGTTCGGCCACCGCGCTCGGTCGAACGCCGGGCTCGCAATGCGCGCCTTGCACCAGCAGCGTCCGCGTCGCGCGATCGGATTTCAAATCGACGCGCGCGACGAGGCGGTCTCCAAGCAGGAACGGCAACACGTAGTATCCGTACTTGCGATTCGCCGACGGAGTGTAAATCTCGATCCTATAACGGAAGCCGAACATTCTTTCGGTGCGCGCGCGCTCCCATATCAGCGAGTCGAACGGAGTGAGCAGGGCGCTCGCGTCCACTTTGCGCGGCGACTTCGCGTCGCGCGCGACGAAGGCCGGCTCCCGCCATCCTTCGACGCTGACCCGGATCAGCTCTCCCGTCTCGATCAATTCCCTGATGCGCGGTCTTCCAGCGCCGATGCGGATACGAAAGTAGTCGCAAAGATCTTTTTCAGTGCCGACGCCGAGCGCGCGCGCCGCGATTCGCATGAGCGCTCGCTGCGCATCTTCGACGGCAGGTGTCGGCATCGCGAGCACCCGCGCCGGAATTACTCGCTCTGGCAGATCGTACAGGCGCTCGAAGCCGCGACGTCCCGCCGCCGCGACTCGACCGGCGGCGAACAGGGCCTCGAGCGCGTGCTTGCCGTCGCTCCATCCCCACCATCCGCCCTTGCTCGCACCCGCGCCGGTAATCTCGCGAGCCGCGAGCGGACCGCGCTCGCGAATCTCATCGAGCGCCGCCTGCATGAAGCCGGGGCGGCTGCGATTTAGACGCCCAAAAATGTCCTCGTTCTTGTCAGCCGCCTGCGCCATCCGCCAGCGCAGCAGCGGATGCATTTCGAACGGCATCAACGACGCCATGTGCCCCCAATATTCGAACAGCTCGCGATTAGCCGGCGCGCCGAGCCACGACGAGTCGAGCAGTTCCGGTGCGTAGCCGCCGAGGCGCGAAAAAAGCGGCATGTAGTGCGATCGCACCAGCACGTTGACCGAATCGATTTGCAACAGCCCGATCTGCGCGATGACGCGTCGCAAGTGCCGGCGATCAAGACGCGCAGACGGCCGCGGCTCCGCAAACCCCTGCGCCGCAAGCGCAATCCGTCGCGCTTCGTCCGCTGAGATTCTAGTTTTCACGTTTGTAGCCAACTCATCGGGAAAAGATTAATTCTAACCAGCAATGGCATCTGCAAATTCTGACAAGCTCGCAAGCGATCAGCCCGCGGCTTCATTGGTTGCGCCCGATTGCCGCGGGATGAACTTCTATCGCATCGACCGCGGCCTGCGCGACCTGCTCGATCTTCATATGGAACCGCAGTTGCGCACTGCGATGGAGCCGCATCTCGATCGCCTCGGACAGCTTGCTGGAGGACGGCTCGATGAACTCGCGGAAATCGCCGACAAGCATCCGCCCGTGCTCCATTCACGCGATCGATTCGGGCGCGACGAGGATTGGGTCGAGTTCCATCCTGCATATCGCGAGATGGAGCGAATCGGTTTCGGTGAATTCGGGCTGCATGCGATGGCGCATCGGCCCGGCGTGCTCGGATGGCCTGCGCCGCTGCCCTACATNNTACGGCAGCGACGACCTCAAGACGCGCTACCTCGGCCGCATGCTCTCGCAGAACATGGACGAGATTTTCAAAGGCGCGCAGTACATGACCGAGCGCGCCGGCGGCTCCGACCTCGGCAACAGCGCGGTGGTTGCGAAGCGCGAGGGCGACTTCTGGCGACTCTACGGCGACAAGTGGTTCTGCTCCGCAGTTGACGGCGACGTCGTGTTGCTGCTCGCGCGTCCCGAAGGCGCTTCCAGCGGCTCGAAGGGGCTCGGACTTTTCCTGATGCCGCGGCGATTGGAAAACGGCGAGCGCAACAGCTATCGAGTCGCGCGGCTCAAGGACAAATTCGGCACGCGCTCGATGGCGAGCGGCGAAGTCGTGCTCGAAGGCGCAATCGCGTACCAACTTGGCGCGCTCGACCGCGGCCTGCGCCAGATGATGGACATGGTGAATCTCAGCCGCATGTCGCACGGCGCGCGCGCCGCCGGCATGATGCGCCGATGCCTCAACGAGTCGCTCGCGGTCGCGCGTCATCGCGCGGCATTCGGCAAACCGATCATCGAGCATCCATTGCTGCGGCGCCAGTTGATGAAACTAATGGTGCCGACCGAGCAGGCGCTTTCCGTTTTCACTTACGACGCGACGATGATGGATTGGGCGCGCGCCGGTGACGCGGAAGCCGAGCGCGTGATGCGCATCCTCACCGCGGTGCTGAAATTCCGCGCGTGCCGAGACAATATCCGCGTCGCGACCGGCGCGATGGAGGTGCGCGGGGGCAACGGCTACATCGAGGATTGGGTCAACTCGCGGCTCATCCGCGACGCGCACATCGGCGTGCTGTGGGAGGGCACCAGCAACATTAACGCGCTCGACGTGATCAATCGCGCAGTCGCCAAATCCGGCGGCCACGAAACGCTCGGACGCGCGCTGAAATCGAAACTTCAGGAAGCAACCGCCGCTCCCGCGGCCTTCCGCTCTGAAGTCGAAGAGCTAATCGATCGCGCAGTCGCATTCGCCGGCGACGTCGCCGCGAAGCCAAAGCATGAGCGATTGGCCCGCCTCGCGACCGACGCCCTCTACAATGTAGCGAGCGCTGCGCTGATGACGTGGGAAGGCGCGACCGCCGGCGCCAACGGCCACGACGCGCGCCGCATGATCCTCGCGCGCATGGTGGTCGAGCACCGGCTGCGCGCCGATGATCCTCTTTCGATCCCGGCTTCAAACTGGGAAGAAGACGCGATCACAGTGTTGCTCGACCCGGCGCCAGTATCGCTCGAACGAGCCGCACAGCTGGTTAGTGTGTGAGCAACGTTCTGTTTGATTCTAGACGTTTGTGAGAAAGCGAGACGCGCATTCGCGCGAGATCCTTCGCTGCGCTCAGGATGACGGACAAAAAACGCAGATAGTCATTCTGAGCGAAGGCCGCCGTAGCGAAGAATCTCGACGGACGCTCTTGCGACCGGCGTTTAGGTGAGTACCGCTCTCTTCAGAGGCGGTTAGTTCCTCAGCCACCCCACAATCTTCTGGTGAATCCCCACTGGGTCGGCGGCCTGGAAGGCGTGGCCGGCGCCGGGAATTATGTACATCTCGGCTTGCGGGATTTTGCTCTTGATGACGTTCGCATTCTCCGGCAGCACCAGCACGTCCTTGTCGCCGTGTACGATTAGCACCGGGCACTTGATTTGCCCCAGCCGGTCGTACGCGTTGAAAGTCTGGATTCCCGCGAACGCGCGGTCCGCGGTTTCCGGCGGCGTCGGCGGCATCATCTTCGCTCCCGCGACCATCATCTGTTTGATCTCGGGATGCTGCGCGACGAAGTCCGCGGGCATGAGCACCGGCAGCAGCATGTCGAAGGCCTTCTCGGCGTCGGTCGGCATCATCTTTTGCGCAGTCATCAATTTCTCGATGATTTCCGGCGACGCCATCTTCGCCGTCGTGCCGCCCGCCATCGTGCATCCGAGCACGGCCTTAGTGACCTGCTCCGGATGCCGGAGCGTCAGCTCCTGCGCGATCATCCCGCCCATCGACACGCCGAACACTTTTGCTTTTGCGATTCCGAGCGCCTTGAGCAGATTGCTCGCGTCGTCGGCCATAGCCTCGACCGTGTAGATCCCGTCGGGCTTGTCGCTGAGCCCGGTCCCGCGATTGTCAAAGTAGATACTCTTGAAGCCGCTGAAAAACGGCAGCGACGGGAGCCATCCGGCGCCCGACATCCCGAATCCCATGATCAGCAGCAACGGCTCGCCGTCACCGAACGTGTCGTAGTTGATATTGATGTTACCGGCTTTGATTATTGGCATCGCGAAATTTTCCTCCGAAGAAAAAAGCGGACGCGGCTCATTTTCGAGCGACGTCCGCTGCTGCGCGCATTTTCAAATATATCAGACCAGCTTCAGGATGCTCTCGGGATGCTGCTCGTTGGGATCGACGCCGGGCTCCATCGTGTACACGACCGACTTATCGACCACCAGCTGCCCGTCGTCACCGACGTAGATCTTGAATCGATCCATCGGTCGCGGCGCCGGTCCTTCGAAGTTCAGCCCGCTGATGTAATAGCCGGAGCCGTGGCATGGACACTTGAACTTCTGCTCGGTCTTCAGCCATCGCGGCGTGCATCCCAGATGAGTGCATTTGGCGAAGATCGCGTAGAAGCCCGCCTTGGTCCGAATGATCCAGGTCCGGAAATCCTGTTTGTACTTTTCGCTGACCTCGCCGACTACGTAGTCGTCGGGGAAGCCGGCCTTGAACTTCGACGGCGGCAGAAAGAGCACGCGCGGGAACGCCGATCGCACCGCGGCCAGCAGTCCGATCAGCGAGAAGACGCCGAACCCCGACCATCCGAGCACGCCCAGAAAATCGCGACGGCTCCACAGCGTGCCGATCTGAGCTTTTTCCTTATCGCGTTTCGCGCGCTCTTTTGCCTGCTCGTCCTCGCGCCACTTTTTGAGTTCGGCGGGATCTGTCGGAGCCTTTTCCTTGAGTGCAACAGCCATCTAAGTGACGCAACCTCCCACATCGTGACGAGCGTACATTAGCTCATCCTCATCTCATTGGACGAATCTGATTAGCAAAAATTCTATTACTCAAAGATACGCAACATTCAAGGGCGAAGATAACCCTGAATCCGTCGCCGTATCGAGTCGATTGGCGAGGTCTTCCTGCGAGCGGCGAAATTTCAGTGAAGTGCCGGCTGACTGCTCGACGGCGGCGATGTCACCGGCGGCGCGACTTGCTTAATAGTCGTCGTCGTGGTGGTGACGGTAGTCCGGGTCGGCGTCCAGTCCTGCGGCGTCGTAGAGGTCGTCGCCTGGTCCATCGTGTTGTCGGGAATGATCGGGACTGGCGGCGGTGGCGTCGTATCTCTGCCGCCGACCGGCCTGAAAACCGGCGCTGCATCACTGTCATTGGCGAGCCAATGCGCCGGGCGCGCGACCAGCCATTCAAGGCCGTAGCCAAGCGGATAGAGGATGTCGGCGAACAGCGCGAGCGGCTGCGAATCCTCGTCGTGATATTCCTTGGGGTTCTGTTGATCGTTGTCGTTGTACTGCGCGTGTGAAATTGTCGGCAGCCCAACGAACAGCGCGGCGCAGAAAATAATTGCAACTAAGCGCATGCGGACAACTTTGCTCGATTGCCCGATGCCATGTCAACACGTCGTGATTCGTTCTTGCGCTGATGCCCCGGCAGGCGCAATTCTAAGCGCGATGCTCTCTTCGGCCATGCGCTCCGTCCGTGCATGCTTGCAAATTTTCACCACCGCGGCAGCAATTCTACTGTTCGCATTCGGATCGATTGTGCACGCCGCGCCGCCGGCCGGCTCGATCACTTTCGTCGGCACCGACTCCAACATCTACTACTGCGACGCAACGGGCGCGACGCCAAAATGCATCACGTGCAAGGCAGCCGCGATTCACGTCCGCCGCGACGATGCGATCACACCGGTCGCGCTTACCGACGATTCGCCTGACGCCGGGCCTGCCGCCGGCGGCACCGTTTACGGATGGCCTACTTTCTCCCCCGATGGCCACCGCATCGCGTACTCATCCGAGACCCATAAGCAAGCCGAGGATTCGTTCGCGGTGTGGGTTTACGATCTCGCGCACAGCAATGCGATGCTGATTTTCGAAAGCCGCTCCGAACGGATCATCTACATGGTCTGGACGCCCGACGGACAGCATCTTTCATTTTTGCTCGGCGAGCCGCACGGACTCAGCCTGGTGCTCGCCGAGGTCAAGGAATCGACGCCGGTCAGAATCGTGACCACCGGGATGCCGCTGTATTTCGATTGGGGCACGCCCGGCGAGGTCGCGTTGCACACGCTCGCGCTCGACTCGGAGCGCACCGAACAGGTCTCGCTGATGGCGCTGACGCCCACCACTCAGAACGTAGTCAAGGTGCTGTCGAACGGACGCACGCCGTTCAAGACTCCCGCATGGTCGCCCGACGGCAAGCATCTCGCCTACATCGCGAGCTACCACGCCGAATCGAACATCGTGGTCGCCGACGCCGACGCCAGCCATCCGCGCTCAGTCGTGAGTTTGCCGGTGGGAGAGAACAGCTTCGTGTGGGCGCCCGACTCGGCGCACCTCGCGTACTCGACCGCGATCACGCCGGAGGACCCGACCTATCACGGCATCAAGCTGGTCGATACCGCCACCGCGAATTCGAAATGGCTGACCAAGGACGACGTCGCCGCATTTTTCTTCGCGCCCGACTCGCGCCACGTCGCATTCATCGCAGTCCCCGCCGATAAGCCGTACTACACCTGGTCCGTGGTGGACGTTAAGACTGGCGCCGAAAAAGCGCTCAGCAATTTTCTCGCAACCCCCGACGAATCAACCGCGTATCGGTACTTCGATCAGTTGGCCGTGTCGCACACGATCTGGTCGCCCGATTCAACCGCCTTCATCTACGCAGGCGTAAAATTGGAAGGCTCGCCGGACAAGGCTCTCGGAATCGCGCCAGCGCCGTCGGCTTGGATCGTCCCCATCGACGGCAGCACCCCCCACGCAGTAGCAAACGCAGTCCTCGCATTCTTCTCGCCAGCGAAGTAGGGCGCATCTTCTTATCACTGGGTGCAGGGGTCACCCCTGCCGAAGGAAGCGTGAAACCATCGCGGGTTTCACATTCAATAAGTGGATTCTCGACTGGCTAGCCCTACAAACTACAGTCGCATCGGCATGACGACGTACGTGTACTGCTGATCCGTCTCCGTTCTGATTACGCCCGGGC
>PMOH01000016.1 GCA_003161515.1 Deltaproteobacteria bacterium | reverse complement strand
ACGTCGGCGTGCGACATGAGCAGCAGCGGTTTCACGCCCGCAGGTCCCGGAATTTTCGCGACCAGCGTCACCATCCCTGGCTTGCTCTCGAAAGTCTCAGTCGCGATCCCCTCCTTGTCGAGAATCGATTTGAGATACGCCATCGCAGCAGCAGTGTTGCTCGGCGGATTGGTCGTATCGAAGCGAAGATAGGTGCGGAAGTCGTCGAGCGCCTCGGAATTGATTTTGTTCCAATCAATTTGCGGCGCAGTCTGGGCAAACGACCAGGTCGCAATCGCCAACACCGCGATCGTCGCCGCCGCAGATACTCGCAGCGCAGATTTAAGTAGATGCATCATCAACGAAGCACACCTCAGATCATCGCTGGCACTTCGGACAGAAAAAGCTTGCGCGCTGACCTACGACTACATTCCTGATCGGCGTCGAGCATGTGTAGCACGGTTTTCCCTCGCGGCCGTACACGCGCAAACGCGTCGCGAATCGCCCCGGCTGTCCGCGCGAATCGCGGTAGCTGCGAAACGTAGTGCCCGCGCTGCCAATCGCGGCGCGCAGAATGACCGGCACCGCCGCCGCGATTTTTTCGATCTCGCCTCGCGTGACGCGTCCCGCACGCCGCGTCGGTCGCACTCCGGCGCGAAACAAAATCTCGGAGGCGTAGATATTGCCGATGCCGGCGACGATTCGCTGATCCATTAGCAGGTTCTTGATCGCCGCGGTTCGGCCGCGCGCCTTCTGCGCAAGATAGTCGGCGTTGAATTCGCGCGACAACGGCTCGGGGCCGAGACCCTTCAGCTCCGCAGTGGCACTCAACGCGCCGCGCTCGACCAGCCGCACCATCCCGAAGCGCCGCGGATCGTTGTAAACCAGCCGTGACGCGTCGTCCAGCGAAAATTCGAGATGGTCGTGGCGCGGATCGAACTCGCCGGCATCGAAGCCGGCTTGGCGATGGGTCAAGCTGCCGGACATCCCAAGGTGCACCAGCATGACGTGGGCGCCGTCGAGCTCGACGATCAGATATTTCGCGCGGCGCGACAGTTTAACGATTCGCCGCCCGGCGACTGCTCCGGAAAAATCCTGGGTGACTCGGCGGCGCAGACGTTTCTCGCCGATTCGCACGCTCAGGATCGTTCGGCCGACCGCGGTGCGAACCAGTATCCGGCGCAGCGATTCGACTTCCGGCAGTTCAGGCATTGCGCGTGACGATCCTGCCGGCCAGTTCGGCGCGCAGCGCATGGGCGAGCCTTAGAAAATCGGGCACGCCGAGTTTTTCTGCGCGCGTGCCCGGATCGATCGCAGCGCGTTTGAGTGCTCGCACAGTTTGCACGCTGTCGATCCCGAGCGCGTGGCTTAGCGCGTTGCGAATCGTCTTGCGCGGCGCGGAGAAGGACGCGCGCACAGTTTCGAGCACGTCGCGCTCGTCATCGGCGGCAAACGATGGCGTCGCGAGCGGCGTGAATGCCAGCACTTCGGCGTCAACCTTGGGCCGCGGATGAAAACTTCCGGCCGCGACGATGAAATGCAAATCGATCTTCCAATACAGCGCAGTGAACACGCTCAGCGCGCCGTAAGCGTCGTCGCCACACGTCGCGCGAATCCGCGCCGCGACTTCGCGCTGAAACATCAGGACCATTTTCGAAATCATGCGCGAGTTGTCGCATAGCCGGCGCAAAATCGCGGCCGCAACATTGAACGGCAGATTGCCGATCACCTTGACCTGCGAATCGCTCACCAGTTCTGCGAAATCGATCGCGAGAAAATCCGCATTGACGACGCGGATGTTGGTGAAGCGTTCCTCGAGACGGACCGCGAGGCGCGGGTCTAGTTCCACCAACGTCAGCGAGCGGCGCGGTCGCGCGACGATTTTCTCGGTCAGAATGCCGAGGCCAGGACCTATCTCGAGCACCGCGTCCGATTCCGACAGTTGCGCCGCGCCGACGATTCGATCTGCGACGCCCGCGCTCGTCAGAAAATTTTGCCCGCGCGATTTCGCCGGCCGCACGCCCGCGCGCGCCAATGCAGGTGCTGGACGCGACGGAGTTTCGACGTGCGATTTTCGTGCGGTCGTCACTTGTACGAATTCACAGCGCGAGATTGGCTTCCGCGTCGATGCTGAGCGCGTCACGCTCGCCACGCATCAAGCGGTAGCTGCCCGCGAGCGCGATCATAGCCGCATTATCGGTGCAGTATTTCAGCGCCGGTGCGACCAGCCGGCGCCCGTCGGCAGCCGCCGCCTCGGCTAGCCGGTCGCGCAGTCTCGAATTCGCCGCGACTCCTCCAGTCAGCGCAATCGTGTCCGCGCCCAGCTCGCGCGCGGCTGCGATAGTCGGTTTCACAAGCATCTCGACGACGGCCTCCTGAAAGCTCGCCGCGAGATCCTCGGGACGTTCCGCGCGGCCGTGCTCAGTGGCGAGCAGCGTCGCGACCGCGGTCTTCACGCCGCTGAAACTGAAATCCATCGGCGCGCCTTTAACGTGTGCGCGCGGGATTCGCACGCTCTTGCGATTTCCGCGCCGCGACAGTTCGTCGATCGCGCGACCGCCGGGGTAGCCGAGCCCCATCAGCTTCGCCACCTTGTCGAACGCCTCGCCGGCCGCATCATCGCGGGTGCGCCCGATGCGGCGGTAACGTCCGAAATCCTCGACCGCGAACAGCGCCGTGTGACCGCCGGAAACGACCAGCGCGAGGTACGGCATCGTGATTCGATTTTCGAGCAGGGGCGCCAGCAGATGACCCTCGATATGATTCACGCCGACCATCGCGACGCGGCTCGCCTGCGCGAGACCCTTTGCGAACATCAGGCCGACCAGCAACGAGCCGACCAGGCCGGGGCCGCGTGTGACTGCGATTCCCTCGACGTCGGCGAGCCGGCATCCGGCGACGTCAAGCGCGCGCTCGATCACTGGCGCGATCGTGACGACGTGATTGCGCGACGCGAGTTCCGGCACGATGCCGCCGTATGCGCGGTGGATGTCGTCCTGATTGGCGACGGTGCTCGAACGAATTTCCGCGATGCCCGGCGTGCTCGTCTCGATCACCGCGGCCGCGGCGTCGTCGCATGAAGATTCGATTCCCAGGACCAGCATCGTGGTTAGTATGCTGGCGCAGGCGGTGCGGATGGTGGCGCGGGCGGGATCGGTGGTTCGTCGGGCGCGGTCGGAATTTCGGGTTCGTGTGGCGCGGGCTGATCGAGATCGCCGGCCGGTGCTGGTGCGGCAGCGGTGGTTGA
>PMOH01000121.1 GCA_003161515.1 Deltaproteobacteria bacterium | reverse complement strand
ACGTACTCGCCGAACGGCACCAACTCGATTTTGTCGTAATGCGCATCCACTTCGCCCTGGCCGTTGGCCGAGACGAGGTACGCGCGGTTGTAAAATCCCAGGCGGCCGTCCGCACGCGCGAGCGCCGGTGCGCCGAACAATATCGGCGCGCGCATGTTCTTCGCGAGGGTCAGCAGCGCGGTCCGATATTCCGCGTCGCCTGCGAGTTCGGCGGGATATTGATCGTCGGGCTGGAACAGGAACGCCGCCGCTGCCTCGGGCCAGACGACCAGGTCGGCGCCGCGCTTGGCCGCGTCCGCGGTTTCATCCTGATAAACTCCGTAACTCTGCGGCAGGAACTTGGGATCCCACTTGAGCGACTGCGGGATATTTCCCTGGACCATTGCGGCCTTGAAAGTTCCCGCACTCGGCGCGCTTTTGAGATCGCTGATTCGCCACGCGCCGAACGCGACCAGCACGAGCATCATCGCGGTCAATACGCTCAGGCTCACGGCCTGCAGGCGATAACCGCCGCGGCGGAAAATCACGACGTAGACGACGGCGTTGAAGAAGACGATCAGCGCGGAGACGCCGTAAACGCCGGTGAACTCAGCGAATTGGATCAATTCCAAATTGCGGTACGCTGTGTAGCCGAGCAGATTCCAGGGGAAACCGACCGGGACGTAGGTGCGAATCCATTCGACCGCCGTCCATGCAACCGGCATCGTGAGCACGGCCGGGATTCGCGTCCGCCGCGCTACGAATTCACCCGCCCAAATCGCCACCGCCGTGTTGAACGCGACGATTCCCGCCAGCGCCAGCATCGGAAAGATGGCGTAGCGCATGCGCACGTCGGCGAAGTCGTGCAGCGGAATCGGAATCCAGTAGAGCTCAACGAGGTACGACGCGAATCCTTGCAGGTATGCCCAGCAGAAAACGCGGCGCATGCTTTCGCCGTCGATCACGTAGAACAGCGGTACCAGCGCGATCCACGCCAGCAGTCCGTGGTCGAATTTCGGGAATGCCAGCCCCAGCGCGAGGCCGCTGGCTACGGCGAGCGCCGCGCGGGTTGCGTTGTTCGACGACATCGTCAGGCGGGGGAGGCAAACATCCCGGCAAGAGGAATCACGCCGGCGCACGGCGGCCGGCCGTCGAAGCGATCGAAAATCTCGTCCACGTCCTTCCAGGTTTCGACCAGCGCCACTGCCAGCGGCCGCTCGACCGCGAGATTGCCGGCGATGCGCCATTCGCGCTCGAAGCTCCAATCGACCGGCGGGTCCTTGTCGAGCTCGAGCGAGACGACGCGCCAACTTTCTTCGGGCGCGAGAATTTTTTCCGCCTCATGCCACGGCAAGTAGATCACTGGACGCGCACCCATCGTAAAAGCATACCGTTTGTCGACGGCGATCCCGAATGGTTCATAGCGGCGGCGATTGCGCCGGTCGAGGATCGTACGCAGTTCGGGAATCGGTACGTCGAACATGCAGACCGCCGGCCGCGCGCCGCGGATCATCCGGCTGCCGCCGCGAATCACGCCATCCTTGAGAATTGCGACGAGGTTGTCCAGCGCAGTCGCGGTGGTCGAGGCGCGCGTGAAATGCGTCAGCATCGCGACGGCGGGAATCTTCGCGGACTCGCGTTTCATAGTGCGACTTTGCGGCGAGTGACGGGTCGTACAGCGATCTTCGCCGCCAGCGTTCGCTCGCGCGCGAACATCCGCCGCGCGTCGGTTGCCGAGCGTTCGTGGTCGTAGCCGAGCAGATGCAGAAATCCATGAATCAGCAGCCGGCGGAGTCGCGACGCGGGGCTCACGCGATATTCGCGCGCCTGCCGGAGCGCGGTGTCGATCGAGATCACCACGTCGCCGACCGGTAGGCCAGGACTATTCTTCACGCTGCGAGGTTCGGGCGGCGCGGAGCCTGCTTGTTCGATCTGCGAGAAGGAAAGGACGTCGGTGGGCGTGTCGATTCCACGAAAGTCGCGATTCAGCCGGCGTATCGCGCGATCGGAAGTGAGGGTGAGCGACAACTCGCACTCGGCAAGACCCGCTGCGCGCATGAGGCGGCCGGCGTCGGCGCGCAGCCCGCGTGCGTAGCCACGTCCGCGCGCCGTCGCGCATCGGAACTCGACGGCCACGCGTTCAATCCCGATGGTTGCCGTCAGTTGGGGTTGGGGGCGTCGGCGCCGGTCCCTCGGCGTTGAACGATTCGTACGCGAGGATGATCGATTGCACCAGTCGATGCCTGACGACGTCGCGGTCGTTGAACCTGACGAACGAAATCCCGGGAGTGTTGCCGAGCACGATGCTCGCTTCCTTCAATCCCGACAGCTTGCCGCTGGGCAAATCGATTTGCGTGACGTCGCCGGTGATCACGGCCTTGGAGTTGTAGCCGAGCCGGGTCAGGAACATCTTCATCTGCTCGGAGGTGGTGTTCTGCGCCTCGTCGAGAATGATGAACGAGTCGTTGAGCGTGCGCCCGCGCATGAAGGCGAGCGGTGCGACTTCGATCGTCCCGCGCTCGAGCATCCGGCGCGCGCGATCGAAATCCACCATGTCGTGCAGCGCGTCGTACAGCGGGCGCAGATAGGGATTCACCTTCTCCGCGAGATCGCCGGGGAGGAAGCCGAGCTTCTCGCCCGCTTCGACCGCGGGCCGGCACAGCACCATCCGCGTGACCTGGTTCTTCATTAGAGCGGCCAGCGCCATCGCCATCGCAAGGTAGGTCTTGCCGGTGCCGGCGGGGCCGATTCCGAAAACGATATCGTGATTGCGAATCGAGTCGATATAAACTTTCTGATTGATGCTCTTGGGGGAGATGACGCGCTTGTTGGCCGAGACGTAAATCGTGTCGAGAAAAATATCTTTCAGCTCGGCGTTGCGGTCGCCGCGAATAATTCGAATCGCGTACTCGACGTCGCTCGGATAGATCGGGTAGCCGTGCTTCAGCAGATCGTAAATCTCGCCGATCACCTTGCCCGCGAGCGCCTGCTCGGCGTGCGCGCCCGAAATTCGAAGCGAGGTGCCGGTCACGCCAATCCGCACGCCGAGCGCCGTTTCGACCGTGCGCACATGCGCGTCATGCTGACCGAGCAAATCAGCAAACAAACGCGGATCGTCGAAATGAAGTTCGAGCGAGTCTTCAGTCGC
>PMOH01000047.1 GCA_003161515.1 Deltaproteobacteria bacterium | reverse complement strand
AGCGCGCTATTCCGCGCGCGATTGAAGATTCCGACTCTGTGCTCTGCGATTAATTGGTACGAAGCCCACATCCGAACCACCGCGTCTCACCGCTAACTTACCGCGATCGGCGTAACCGCGACCGAGACCGCTTGCCAGATTCCGCCCCGCTTGGCAAAGACGCGCAGGAAACGCTGATCGATGGCGATGCGGCCGTCCTCCATCCCAATTTGCAGGCGTCCCCGACTTATGCCGGCGCCTCCGAAGACGCATACGTATTGCTCGCTGAAAGTGACCGATTTGACCCCTTGCGCCGAAGGATTGATCATCAGCAACGCCTTTGTAATGGGTCCGCCCGAAGCGGTCAAACCGGTGAAGTCATCCGCGAGGATGTGAGCCAGCGGCGAGCGGTCGCGACGCCGATACGCCTCGTTCCATTCGTTATCCATGCGCAACACCTGCGCTTCGTCGTCAGCTTGTGTCCCCATGATCTGTTCTCAGCGGATCAGAGGTCCGTCAGATCGACGAAACCTTCCTTCTTCCCGCGCGCGATCGCGTCATCGACGAGTTTCCAGAAGCGCTTGTTCTGCGACAATGCCAGCGCTTCGAGGTCGGTGTCTTCAGTGATCGGAACCAGCGCGGCGCATGGCCGGCCGTTCTTGGTGATCACGACCGATCCGCTCTTGGGCAGCTCCTTAACGTAGCGGCTAAACCGCGTCTTTACCTCGCGAAGGTTCTCGATCTTCATATGATTACCTTTATTCCGCCGATGAACAGTTGGTTGCCGCGCTTACGTCCGATGGCGTCGACGAGCACGAGGCCCTTTTCGACGCGGTAGAAGACGCGCAAAACGCCACTTCGAAACTCGAACTCGGACTGCCCAGAGGGGCGCATCAAGCGGAAGCGATTTTTGTTCTCCACCGTCGCATCATCTTCGCCGAGCGAGGCCAGCATTTCAGTTTTGAGCCGCGAACGTTCGGCGGCGCTGAGCGCCTTGAACTGTCGCACCGCGTCAGGGCCGAGCTTAACGGCTCGCTTCGGCATTAAAATAGAGTGTAGTTCAAATTGTGACTACTGACAATCCATCGTCTCAAATCTCAACGCGCTCGACCCGGCGGTGAATCGGGATTTCAGAGTCGGATGGGGATGAACTTTTTAGCCTGACCCTCACGCTCGTGACGTGCTAAAACTTGACGGATGGACAATCGTCAGAATGCCCGCTCGTCACGACCGCCCACTAAGTGGGGCGGGCCGCCGTGCCCGCCCATCGACGCGCCAAAAACAATTTTTGACGGAACGAAACACCCTTGGCAGTGCATCCCTCACACGACCACTACAGATGGTATGACTCGTCATTTTCGCCTCTTTTCGATCAGTCACAAATCGCTCCAATCGCTCGCCACATCGCACCCGCGCGCACCATTTCCACTTATTCGCGCACCGCGTTAGGTTGTCTCTATGCCCACTTCGAGCGCCCGCGTTGAAGCATGGAGGAGTGCCTGGGAAAGCCGCGATCCGGCGCGCGTCGTCGCGCTCTACACTCGCGACGCGACTCATCAAAGCGCGCTCATCGCGAAGATTTATCCGGAGCTGCGCCGCCTCTCGCTGGAAGGCCATCATGAAATCGGCGTGTACGCGCGCCGCGGCCTCGAGCGCTACACCGAACTGCGCTTCGAAATTCTCACCGTCACCGAGTCCGGCGATCGCGCCGCGATCGAATACCGGCGCCATTCGAATCTCAACACCGCAAATCCTCCGCTCGTGCTCGAGCTCATCGAATGGCGCGACGCACTTATCAGCAGCGTCCGCGTTTTTCACTTTGATGCATAACGGCCAGTGAAACTCTCGACGCGACTGCTCGGCAAGTCCTACCGCTTCCGCTCGGTCAAGGAATTGCTCGCACGCGCCAACGAAGCGCGCTCGGGCGACGAACTTGCCGGCATCGCGGCACGCACCGAGCAGGAACGAATCGCGGCCAAGACCGTGCTCGCCGATCTCACCCTGAACGATCTTCGCGAGAACCCAGTCGTCGCGTACGATCGTGACGAGGTGACGCGCGTCATCGACGATGCGCTCGACCGCGACGCATTCGCGAGTGTGCGCAGCAAGACGGTCGGCGAGTTTCGCGAATGGCTGCTCGACGACGCGACCACCGGCGATGCAATCCTCGCGGTCAGCCGCGGAATCACCGCCGAAATCGCCGCCGCGGTCGCCAAGCTATGCACCAATCTCGACTTGATCACGATCGCGTCGAAAATTCGCGTCGTCACTCACGCGCGCACCACGCTTGGTCTCGCCGGACGGCTCTCGACGCGCCTGCAGCCCAATCATCCGCGCGACGATCTCACCGGAATCGCCGCCGCGACTTACGAAGGCCTCGCGTATGCGACCGGCGACGCGCTGATCGGAATCAACCCGTGCATCGACGATCCCGACAACATCCGCCGGCTGCTCGAACTCACCGCCGACATCATCGATCGCACCGGCGCGCCGACCCAGAACTGCGTGCTCGGCCATATCACGACCCAGATGCGCGCGCTCGAGGCCGGCGCCCCGATGGACATCATGTTTCAGAGTCTTGCCGGCACTGAAAAAGGCAACGCCGGTTTCGGCATCACGGTTGCGATGCTCGACGACGGCTACGCGATGATTCGCGAGACGGGGCGGCTGCGCTCACCGAACCTGATGTACTTCGAGACCGGGCAGGGCTCGGAGCTGTCCGCCGGCGCGCACGAGGGCGCGGACCAGGTCACGCTCGAGGCGCGATGCTACGGGCTCGCGCGACGCTACTTGCCGCTGCTCGTCAACACGGTCGTGGGATTCATCGGCCCCGAATATCTCTACGACGCGAAGCAGATCACGCGCGCCGGGCTCGAGGATCACCT
>PMOH01000404.1:11557-19758 GCA_003161515.1 Deltaproteobacteria bacterium | reverse complement strand
GTGGATGCGAGGTTTGGCAGCCGATCCATACTTCGCCGCCTTCGAAATGTTCTTTTTTCCAGATGGGGACGATTTCCTTCAGTCGATCGATTGCGAAACGGCAGGCCTCGAAGGCCTCGGCACGGTGCGGTGCTGAGACTGCTATCGCCACCGACGTCTCGCCAATCTCGACGACGCCGATGCGATGTGCGATCGCGATGCGCGTGATTTTCCATCGCGCGCCTGCTTCGACTGCGAGCTTGCGCATCTCGGATAGCGCCATCGGTTCGTAGGCTTCGTAGTCGAGGCGAAGCACGATGCGGCCGGCGTTGTCGCGGCGAGTCGTGCCGGCGAACGACACAATTGCTCCGGCGGCAGGATCGGCAACTTCACGCTCGAGCGCTGCGACGTCGATCCGGTCTTTCCCAATTGTAATTTTGCCGACGTAGGCCGGCGTGTCTGCACCGCCGCTGACCGGCGGGATGAACGCGATCTCATCGCCCTTGCGCGGCTTGAAGTCGCCTGCGACATATTCCTGGTTGACGGCGAAGCCGACCGAATCGTGATGGCCGCCGAGCTCGGGAAATTCGACGACCATCTGCCGCCAAATATCGGCGACGGTTGTGCCGTCGGGAAACTCGCGCGTCAGCTCGGCGGTGTGCGCGCGCTCACGCAGCGTCGCGAACAGTTTGATCGTGAACTTATTCACTGTTTACTTGCTCAGCAGATACGTGATGTGGCCGAGCTGGGGGATGAGCAGCTTCTCCATCGCGAGCCGGCATGCGTCGGGGGAGCCGGGAAGCGCGGCGACGAACTTGCCGTGACGCACGCCGGCAATCGCGCGGCTCATCATCGCGGCCGCGCCGATTTCCTGATACGAGAGCATCCGGAACAATTCGCCGAAGCCTTCGAGCTCCTTGTCCAGCAACGACTTCACGACTTCGGTGGTATTGTCGCGCGCGGTAATGCCGGTGCCGCCGTTGACGATTATCGCGTCGAGATTTTTCAGATTGGTGACGAGCGCGGCGGAAATCTTCTCGCGGTCGTCGGGGAGGATTGCGTAGTAGGCGACGAGATGGCCGGCAGCCTCGAGCAAAGAGCGGATGAGCTTGCCGCTCTCGTCGTTCTCGGGCGTGCGTGAATCGCTGGCGGTGATAACACCGACCTTGAGATTAGGGCGCGCGTGCTTTTCGTGCTCGTGGACCGACATATTGGTTAGGATTACACAATCCTCGATGGCATTATAAGCAGTCCAAAACTACCGGAACTTCAAGATGACAGCAGCTTCCAGCCGAGTCGCCGGGTTTTTTCGCCCGAAAATTCTTCTGATCGCGCTCGCAGCAATCGCGATTCTTTACGGAGCGCATCGCAGCGGCGCGGGACCATGGTTGAGCAACGCGCTCGACTGGATTCGCGGGCTCGGTCCGCTCGCGCCAGTCGCGTTCATCGCGATTTATATCGTTGCCTGCGTCGCGTTTCTTCCGGGATCGATCTTGACGATTGGCGCCGGCGTGATTTTCGGCCTGGTGCGCGGATCGATCTACGTTTCGATTGCCGCGACGCTTGGCGCGACCGCCGCATTTCTGGTCGGACGCTACCTGGCGCGCGATTGGGTGAGCGCACGACTCGAAGGCAACGCGAAGTTCAAGGCGATCGACGAAGCGGTCGGCAAGGAAGGATGGAAAATCGTGATCCTCACGCGGCTGTCGCCGGTGTTTCCATTCAATCTGCTGAACTACGCATACGGGCTGACGAGCGTTTCCCTGCGCGATTACTTTTTCGCGTCGTGGCTCGGGATGATTCCCGGGACGATTCTCTACGTGTACATCGGCTCGCTTAGCGGCGACCTCGCGCGCGCGGCGGGCGGCAGCGCCAAGCGCACACCGGCAGGATGGGCACTCACGGCGGTCGGATTCGTCGCGACGGTCGCAGTCGCCGTGTACGCAACCCGGATCGGCGCGCGGGCGCTGCGCGAAAAGACTTGAGGGATACAAATTAATGCTATCGCACGCGCTGAAGCATGAGCCGCTCGACCCATACAACCTCGCGCTGACGGAAAATCTGCATCCCAGCGGATGGGTCAATCCTGCGCCCGCCGACCGTTACAACATGGTGGTGATTGGTGCGGGCACTGCGGGCCTGGTGACGGCGGCGGGCGCCGCGATTCTCGGGGCGAAGGTCGCGCTGGTCGAGCGCGACCTGATGGGCGGCGATTGCCTGAACTTCGGATGCGTCCCGTCGAAGGCGCTGATCCGTTCGGCGCGTGCTGCCGCCGCGGTTCGCGACGCGGGTCGTTTCGGCGTCGAGGTGCCGGCGGGCATGCGCGTGAATTTTCCGGCCGTGATGGAGCGGATGCGCAAGCTGCGCGCCGAGCTCAGCCCGACCGACTCCGCCAATCGCTTTCGCGGACTGGGCGTCGACGTGTTCATCGGCGACGGACGCTTCGTCGCGCCTGACGTCGTCGAGGTTGACGGCAAACGGCTGAAATTCAAAAAGGCTGCGATCACAACCGGCGCGCGCGCCGCCGCGCTGCCGATTCCGGGTCTGGCCGAGGCCGGCTATCTGACCAACGAGACGGTTTTTTCGCTGACCGAGTTGCCGCGGCGAATCGCAGTGATCGGCGCGGGACCGATCGGCTGCGAGCTCGCGCAGACCTTCACGCGATTCGGCGCGCAGGTCACTCTGCTGGAAGTCGCGCCGCAAATTCTGATTCGCGAAGATCGCGACGCCGCGCAACTCGTCGAGCGCGCCATCGTCCATGACGGCGTGGAAATAATCACGGGATGCAAAATTCACGGCGTCGCGATCCGCGGCAATGAAAAAATACTCGCGACCGAGCGTGACGGTGTCCGCCGCGAGATTGTTGCCGACGAAATATTGATCGGGGTCGGGCGAGTGCCTGCGGTCGAAGGACTCAATCTCGAAGCCGCGATGATCGAATACGACAAACAGAACGGGGTGAAGGTCGACGATCACCTGCGCACGACCAATCCGCTGGTGTACGCCGGCGGCGACGTCGCATCGCCGTACAAGTTTACTCACTTGTCCGACGCGCACGCGCGCATCATCCTGCGCAACGCATTATTCTTCGGACGCCAACGCGCGAGCCAACTGACTATTCCGTGGTGTACCTACACCGAACCCGAAATCGCTCACGTCGGATTATACGAAGCCGAGGCGAAGCAGCGCGGAATCGCAGTCGCGACTTATACGCAGGAACTGAAAGAGGTGGATCGCGCCGTGCTGGACGGAGAAACTGACGGCTTCGTCAAGGTGCTCGTCAAACAGGGGACCGATCAAATTGTTGGTGCGACGATTGTCGCGAGTCACGCGGGCGAGATCATTTCGGAACTCACCACCGCGATCAAAGCTGGCGTGGGTCTGGGCACGCTCGGCGATGTGATTCATCCGTACCCGACCCAAGCCGACGCGATCCGCCGCGCAGCCGGACTCTACACCCGCACGCGGCTGACGCCATTCGTCGCCGGCCTGATGAAGCGATGGTTCGCGTTCACGCGATGAAAAAAGAGCTAGCGCAAGCGCAGGTTGAATGCCTGCCGGCCCTTCTCGCCTGGTCGCACGTCGAACTGAACTTCGTTGCCCTCGCGCAGGTCGTCGAAATAAACCTTTGGCGAGAGCGCCGAGCGATGAAAGAAAACCTCGTCGCCGCCGTCATCCGCGATTATGAAACCGAAGCCCTTGTCCTTGACTACCTTCTTGATTGTTCCGAACACGCGATCCCTCCCGAACTTTATTGCGCCGTGGCTTGAGCTTACGACGCTGACAATTTAAGTAAAGAGCGTAATCGCACGAGGCGCACTTATGCTCAAGGCCGTCACACTGAAAGAAATCGAAAGAATTTTCGCGGTGATCGATCCGATGGGAATATCGCGCGAGGCGGTCGAGATACCGCTGCGCACCGAGCATCCGGGGCGCGTTTCGATTTTGAAAAACGGCAAGCTGGAGATCGTCGTCGAGCGCGACGGCGACTTCGAGGATTGGATCACCGGGCTCGAGGCGCAGATTCGCGACCTGATGAAGCCGGAGGCGGACTAAGCTCGATCAGCACGGCGCCGTGGTCGACGGTCTGCCCTTCTTCGACGCGAACATGTTTCACCATCGCCGCGCTCTCGGCGCCGAGTGTCGTCTCCATTTTCATCGCCTCGATTACGACTAGCGGCTGCCCCGCCTCGACCAGGTCGCCGTCGCGGACGAGCACCTTGAGCACCTTTCCGGGCATCGGCGCGGTGATTTCCGCCGCCGCGAGCCCGCGCGTTCGTCGCCGCGCGGCCGCTTCCGCCGGCTTGAACTCGAACGACGCAGGTCCGACCGAAACAAAGATCGATTCCTTACGGCGCGCGCCGAAAATCGGATAGCGCCGCCCGTCGTTTGCAAGAATTCCGCCGCCGTCTGCATTCGGCGTGAAATCGGCAACGAGTTCCCGGTCTCCGATGCGGACGCGAATCGTATTGCCGTCGCGTGCGATTACCTCGGCGTCGATTTCGCGAGAATCACCCGCGCGCATGAGTTTCATTTCCGCGATCCCCACAGCTCGAAGTTGCCAAGACCGTCCCACGGCGAACGCCGCTGATTATTGTTTTGCGGTAGTGCGCCAGTTTCTGCTTGCGGATCGCCTGCGGTAATCAGCGCGGCGACGATTGCCGCATCGATTTCAGGCCCGCCGATTCTCCACCCTGAAAAGAATGAGTCGATGAAATGAGTCGAGAGTTTCGCGTCGCGAAACTGATCGCTGGCGATGATATCGCGCAGGTAGGCAGCGTTGTTGGTCACGCCGAGCAAACTGAATTCGCCAAGCGCATTGACGAGACGGCCGCGCGCCTCCTCGCGATCTGCGCCGTAGCAGATCAGCTTGCCGAGCAGGCCGTCGTACCACGGCGTAACTTCGGCACCGCTCGTCAGGTGCGAATCGAAACGCACGCCGGGGCCGCCGGGGACCCTCAGATGAAGTACGGTTCCCGTCGCGGGACGAAAGTCATGCTCGGGATCTTCGGCGTTGATTCGGCATTCGATTGCCGCGCCGCGGGGCGCCGCGGGCTCATCTACCTTGCCGCCCGACGCGATTCGCAATTGCTCGCATACCAGGTCGCAGCCGAAACGCATCTCGGTTACAGGATGCTCGACTTGCAGGCGCGCATTCACTTCGAGGAAGTAAAAGTTATCGCTCTCGACCAGGAACTCCGCGGTGCCGGCGTTGGTGTAACCGGCTGCGCGCGCCAGTTTCAGCGCGGCGTCGATCATTTTCGCGCGCATCTCGGCGGAAAGTCCCGGGGCCGGCGATTCCTCGATAATTTTCTGATGACGCCGCTGGATTGAGCAGTCACGCTCGCCCAGCGCGACCACGTTGCCGTGATCGTCGCCAAGAATTTGTATTTCGATGTGCCGCGGATGCGCGAGATACTTCTCGATGAAAATTCGCCCGTCGCCGAAGGCCGCGGTCGCCTCACGCGCAGCCGCTTCCAGAGCGGTCTCGAGCTGCGACGCTTCCGCGACCACGCGCATCCCGCGTCCGCCGCCTCCGGCCGCAGCTTTGATGAGAATCGGGTAGCCGACGAGTGCGGCAAACTCGCGCGCGGCGGAAATTTCCGCAGTCTCGATTCCCGGCACGACTGGAACTCCCGCGGCGACCGCGATTCGCCGCGCCGCGACCTTGTCGCCCAGCGCTGCCATCACCTCGGGCCGCGGTCCGACGAATACGATCTGCGCATCGGCGGTGGCCTGCGCGAATTCGGGACGCTCCGAGAGAAATCCGTAGCCGGGATGAATCGCATCGGCGCCGAATTGTTTTGCGGCCGCGACGATCGCCGCGATATTGAGATAGCTCTTCGCAGCCTCGGCCGGGCCGATGAGAATCGCTTCGTCAGCCGCGCCGACGTGCGCACTGGTCGCGTCCGCCGCCGAATAGACGGCGACAGTTTTGAGGCCAAACACGCGCGCACTGCGGATGATCCGAAGCGCAATCTCGCCGCGATTTGCGACCAGCAGTTTTTTGAGCCGCCGTGCCATCGATTGGTCGAAGCTAGCACAATCAATTGCAACCGGCGCGCCCGTCGTATAATTCCCGATGACGCGCGCGCGTCGCATTCGCATGAATCGCTACTTCGAGGATTTCACGGCCGGCCAGACTTTCAAGCACTGGCCCGGACGCACGATCACCGACTTCGACAACACCTGGTTCACGCTCATGACGATGAACACCAACCCGATTCATTTCGACGCGCATTACGCCGCGACGACGCAGCACGGGCGCCCGCTCGTCAACGGACTGCTGGTGATGGCGACGGTGGTCGGCATGAGCGTGAAGGACGTGAGCGAGAATGCGATTGCCAACCTCGAGTACGAATCGGTGCGTCACACCGGCCCAACCTTCGCCGGCGACACGCTGTATGCCGAGACGACGGTGCTCGAGACCACGTCCTCGAAATCGAAAAGCGATCGCGGCGTGATCTACGTCGAGACGCGCGGCCTCAACCAACGCGGCGAACAGATAATGATCCTGCGCCGCAAAATTCTCGTCCCGCGAAGGCCCGCCTGAGCCGCACTTTTATGGATCAACTGTATTTCGTCGTTCACACGCATTGGGATCGCGAATGGTATCAGCCGTTTCAGCAGATGCGTGCGCGGCTGGTCACGATGGCCGATCGCATGATCCCGCTGGTCGAGCGGGGAACAATCCCGTCGTTTCACTTCGACGGCCAGACGATAGTGCTCGACGACTATCTCGAGATGCGTCCGCGCGCCGAGCCCCGGCTGCGCAATCTGATTCGCGCGGGCAAAATCCAGGTCGGGCCGTGGTATGTGCTCGCCGACAGCTTCCTGGTGAGCGGCGAGTCGCTCATTCGCAATCTCGAAATCGGGATGGCGATCGCGCGCCGCTTCGGCCGGCCGCTCGACGTCGGCTATTTGCCCGATCAGTTCGGGCACATCGCGCAGATGCCGCAAATTCTCGCCGGCTTTGGATTCACGACTGCGGTGTTGTGGCGCGGCGTGGGCGCGGATGTGAATCGAAATCGCTTCACGTGGGAGGCGCTCGACGGCAGTTCGGTGCTGACGGTCTATCTGCCCAATGGTTATTCGAACGGCGCGAATCTCCCGCTCGAATCGGTGGACAGCTTCGTCGCGCGGGCCGAACAGATTGCGCGACGCGAGCGCGAGTTTGCTGCCGGCACGCCGATCCTCGTGATGAACGGAACCGATCACGCTCCGCCTGACGCGCGACTCGCAGCGCGAATCAACGAGGCGCGCGAGATCTCCGCGATGACGTTCGAGACCGGCTCGCTCGAGAATTATGTGCGCCGCCTCGCCGAGCTTCCGCTCGACGGCACGCCGCGGCATCGCGGCGAACTGCGCTCGCCGCTCCGCTCGCATCTGCTGCCTGGCGTCACCTCGGCGCGCACCTGGATCAAGCAGCGCGACTTCGAGAATTGCCGCTCGATCGAGCGTTTCGCCGATCCGCTTGCGGCACTTGCTAACGCGCTCGGGCGCGGCGCCGGCCTCGACGCGTTCCTTGAGATGGCGTGGAGGACCGAAATTCAGAACCATCCTCACGATTCAATTTGCGGATGTTCGGTCGATCAGGTGCACATCGACATGCGCTATCGATTCGACCAGGCTGCGATGCTGGCCCAGACTGCCGTGCGCCGCGGCGCCGCAGCGTGCCTCAATGTTCGCAACGCTGACGCGTCGGAAATCGCGGTCTTCAATCCATCGCTCGCTCGCAGCGCGCTAGTAAGCGGTGAGGCCGAAATTGCCGACCCGGCCGCGCGTTACCTGGTGGAGAGGTCTGATGGTCGCCGTATTCCGGTCGCGCTCGACGCCGCCCGCGAGGCGCGCGCGGTTGATAACGACATCCCAGCCGCTGAATTCAAATCGATTGTTGGCAGCCTGAGTCAGCCGTCCATTTTCGGCCGCACTCTGAATCGCTACGAGATTACGACCGCACCCGACGGCCGCCCGCAGGTGAACCTTTTCATGAGCCGCGCCGCGTTCAGCGACATCGATCTCGAGGATTTCAAGCATGCGATTCGCACCCGCATCGCCGATTCGGGATCGGTTCGTATCCATGCGACCAGCGCCGCGCGATGCGCCGTCAGTTTCGTTGCCAACGATCTCGCGCAAACGGGATTCAGCTTTTATCGCTTGGTTCGCGACGATTCCGACGCCGTGCCGGCGAGTGCAGATCCGGTCGCGTCGATTGAGAACGA
>PMOH01000404.1:3682-11551 GCA_003161515.1 Deltaproteobacteria bacterium | reverse complement strand
TATTTCGAGGACGATGGCGATCGCGGCGACGAATATAACTTCGATCCAGTCGGCGACGGCTCGCCGATTGCCAATCCAGCCTCGATCTCTGCGAGCGTTGTCGAGAACGGCCCAGTGCGCAAGCGCATCAAGCTATCGATGTCGTTCGACGTGCCGGCTGCGCTAGCCGCCGACCGGCGCGCGCGCTCGTCCGAATGCGAGCGACTCGACATCGCTCTCACCGCGACGCTCCACGCCGGGCTCGACCGTGTCGACTTCATCGCCGGAGTTACGAATCGTGCTCGCGACCATCGCATCCGCGCCGCACTGCGCACGCCGGTGGTTGCGGCCGACGCCGTCCACGACACCAGCTTCGGCGTGATTCGCCGTCCGCTCGCGCCGTCGGAACCGCGCGGCACTGAGGATATTTATCCAACTGTGCCTCATCGCTCTTTCACCGCGGTCGAGGGCAGTGAGTTTTCGGCGGCGCTCGCGAGCCGCGGAATCCTCGAGGTCGAGGCGCGGCTCGAGTCCGTGGGTGCGACGACGATCCTGCTGACGCTGCTGCGATGCGTCGGGTGGCTTTCGCGTTCCGACCTCGCGACGCGCCGCGGCGGTGCCGGACCCGAGCTCGAGACGCCCGACGCGCAGGAGTTGGGTGCGCATCGCTTCGAATTCGCAGTCGCGACTTTCAACGGCAGCTATCTTGTCGGCGACTTGCTGCAACGGGTCGAAGCGTACACCTCGCCGCCGCGGATATTTTCCGGCCGCCGCGACGATCGCGACGACGCCGCTGCCATGTTGCTGAGCTGCAACAATTCTCGCGTAATTTTTTCCACCGCACGACCGCTCGCCCGCGCGAACTCCTACAAAGTGCGCGCGTACAGCGCGTCGCCGACGCCCGAGATCGCGCGATTCACCTTCTCCGCCAAGGGTCGCGCGCGTATCGTCGATCTCGCCGGCCGTTCCGTGAAGCGCGCCGGACTCAAGCGTTCTCGCGACGGTGCGATCACCCTTGAGCTCAAGCCGTTCGAGGTCATCACGTTCGAAGCGCGCGATCGGTCTCGCGCGACATGAAGATTTTTTTGAAATTGATCGTCAAAAGGATTGATCGACGGCGCGATTTCAATATGGTGTTTAATCCGAGTTTGGATTCGGGCGCGGCGTGGGGAAATTGAAACGAAAAAAACTGCGTTGCGTATCAAATGGCGGGACAGCTAACTGACTCGAGGAGCGCCACGGAACAATGAGCGAGAAAATCACGGTTCGCACAGTCTACGACTTCCCCGTCGCCGGTCATCTGTGCGGCGACGGAACCGTGCGTTACGTCAAACTGGTGCGCCGCAGCGGCCAACAGCCTGAAGGCACCTGCCCGAGTTGCAAGACTTCGTTTCTGTATCAGAAGCCCAAAGCCTCGAAGAACGCCCGCCACATCGACGGCGAGGGCATCGTCCACTTTTAAATTTTTAGAGATCGATTCCGCTATTTTTCTCGACGCGAGGCGTCCTGCTCGGCGCCGCGCTTCTTCACCAGCATTATCGGGTCGCCTTTGTAGTAGCGTGCCGCTTCGTCGCCGACGAACGCCAGCCGATCGTTCGGATCGAACCACGCATGCAGCCTGGGCACGAAGGCCGCGAGGACAAAGTTGAGCACGCCGAAATCGGGGCGCACTTCGACCCGGATCGCCTCCGCGCCATAGGTCGCCCAGACCGCATTTCCCGGATCGATATTCACGCCGACCGCAAATATCTTCGGGCTCGGCGCGCAGCCGAAAGCATGCAGCGGACGGGTGATGCCTTTATCGCCGGCGCGTAAAAAATTCTGGATCGGAATCAGGATACTAGCGCCCGCCCAGGTGTCGTCCGGGATCGTGAGCACGTCAGACTGCACGCTCTTTTGTCCGGCCGAGTTGTCGATACAAGTCGCGGCGCCTGACTTAAGATCCACGTGCCCGCGTCTCAGGATCGATTTGTCAACGTTGTAGTAGGTGTGATCGAATTCGGTCAGCTTCGGCTTCCCACCATCGGCCGCTATCTCGATATGCGCGGTCTCGACGTCGGTCTGACCGTCGAAGTATCCATTCTCGCCGCGCAGAATTCCGCCGTCGCGGGTAGGCTCGACGCGGTAGCGAGCGCGTCCGATCGCCACACCGGTATCGGGTTTTAAAATCGAAAAACTGGTTGGCGGAAAGCTGAGCGGCTCCGCTGAAATCGCGGGCCGCGCGCACGCGATCGTGATGAATACTGCAAACATCGCGACGATCGATGTTCGTTTGCATACTGCAATCATGTCCTTGCTAATTCGTCATGCCTCTGGAAGGTTGGCGCTTCTCAAGCGTCTATCTACAATTCTCTTTCCGACGATGGAGCAATACAACCCCGCCGATGCTTGATTCGATCTTCGGCGCGAACCCCGATATCAGGCGCGCGCAGTCGCGATGTGCCCGCGCGCTGTTCGGCGTCGGTGTCAGCGCCAACGTCGCGACGATTCTCGCCGCGCTCGCCGGCATCGCGTCGGGCATCGCATTCGCGCGCGGCGACACGACCTTCGCAATCGCGGCGCTCGCCCTCAGCGCCGCCTTCGACGCGCTCGACGGCACCATCGCGCGCGAATGCGCACAGCCAAGCGCGGTCGGCGGCGTGCTCGACCTGTCGGCCGATCGCGTGGTCGAGGCGTGCGTAATAGTCGGCATCGCGTGGCGCGATCCCGCCCTATACTTCGCCGCGCTAGTCCTGGTCGCCACCTGGTACGTGAACATCACGATCTTCCTGGCCGTAGGCGCCGCGCTGGAAGGTCCCAGCAAAAAATTGATCGAGTACCCTCCCGGAATCCTCGAGCGCACCGAAGCAATCATCTTCTTCATCGTGCTCGGAGTAGTCGAAGCCACGCCGATCCTGCGCGCGATTGGCCCGCTGCTCTGCTATGCGATGGCGGCGCTCGAGATAGTCACTGGCGCCCAGCGCTTTCTATTCGGCCTGCGAAAACTGCGTCCGGAATGATTCATTGGATGCAGAACGCAGAACCGGCTTCGCTGACGCGAAGCTGTCCGGAGGCCAGCAGCCATGTCCTGCCGCTCGCGTTGCTCGCTTCGTCAGGATGACAAATTTTTCATTCCACCGTCACCGACTTCGCCAAATTGCGCGGTTGATCGACGTCGGTGCCGCGCTCCACTGCGATGTGGTAGGCGAGCAACTGTAGCGGCACCGTCATCAGCACCGGCGTCAGCATCCGGTTGGTCTCGGGCACTTCGATAATTTCCGCCGCGACGCTTTTCAGCTCGGCGGTCGCGCGATTGGTCACCGCGATAATCTTGCCGTTGCGCGATTCGACCTCCTTTAGATTCGACATCGACTTCTCGAACAGGTCGTCGTTGGGAATTATCACCACCACCGGCATCTTGTCGTCGATAAGCGCAATCGGCCCATGCTTCATCTCGCCCGCCGAGTAGCCCTCGGCGTGGATGTAGGAAATTTCCTTCAGCTTGAGCGCGCCTTCGAGCGCGATCGGATAGTTGATGCCGCGGCCGAGGAACAGGAAGTCCCTCGCCTGCGCGTACTTGCGCGCGATCTGTTGAATATTCGGCTCGCTCTCGAAGATAGCCTTGATCTGTCCGGGAATCGCCAGCGCCGGCTGTAGCAACTGCGCGGCTTCGGATTCCGACAAACGTCCCATCCGCGCCGCCAGGTGAATCGCGAACAGGTAGTAAGCCTCGAGCTGCGTGAGAAAGCATTTGGTGGTGGTGACGCTCGTCTCGGGACCGCATCGCGTGTACAACTGCGCGTCGGCCTTGCGCGCGATCGACGAGTCCACCGTGTTGGTAATCGCCAGCAGATGCGCCCCGCGCGCGCGTCCTTCTTCCATCGCGGCGATCGTGTCGGCGGTCTCGCCCGACTGCGACACGGCGATGATCATCGTGCGCTCATCGATCGGCGGCCGGCGATAGCGGAACTCGGACGAGTAATCGACCTCGACCGGAATTCCCGCCAGATGCTCGATCATGAACTTGCCGACCTGCGCCGTGATCCAGGACGCGCCCGCTCCCAGCATCACGATCCGCCCAATCGACCCAGGGCCGCGCAATGGCAGCAACTCTCCTTCGAAACGCACTGCGGATGAGGCGCCGTCCGCGCGTCCCGCCATCGTGTCGATCCATGCCTGCGGCTGTTCGTTGATTTCCTTGCGCAGGTAATGGCGAAAGCCGGCCTTGGTCGCGGCGACCGCGTCCCATTCAACTTGACGAGGTGCGCGAGTGACCGGAGTGCCGTCGAACTTCATCAGCCGAATCGAGCTGGCGGTGACCTCTGCCAGCTCGCCGTCCTCGAGGACCATCGCGCGGCGCGTGTACTCGAGAATCGCGGGAATATCCGAAGCGACGAAATTCTCGCCGTCGCCCAGCCCCAGCACCAATGGCGTCGCAGTCTTGGCGGCGACCAGCTTGCCGGGTTCGGTTTCCGACAGCACGACAATCGAGAACGATCCGCGCAGACGCAGGACGGCCTCGCGCACGGCCTCGGTCAGGTCGCGAGCGGTCTTGAGCTTCTCTTCGATCAGATGCGAGATGAGTTCCGTATCGGTTTCTGAGCTGAGCTTGTGGCCGCGCGCGAGCAGCTCGGTGCGCAGATCGACGAAGTTCTCGACGATGCCGTTGTGGATCACCGCGACCGGGCCGGCTTTGTGCGGATGCGCGTTCTCCTCGGACGGGCGGCCGTGCGTCGCCCATCGCGTGTGCCCGATTCCGATATGGCCTTGCAGCGGCGAGTCGGCCAGCAGGTGGCGCAGATTTTCGAGCTTGCCCTTGGCGCGGCGAATCTCCAGCTTTCCGCTATCGACGATAGTTGCGACACCGGCCGAATCGTAGCCGCGATATTCCAGGCGCCCGAGCCCCGCGAGCAGGATTGGGTAGGCCTCGCTCGGCCCGACGTATCCGATTATTCCGCACATACGCATTCGCTCCTTTCCCGTGAGGGAAGTTGGCAGAGTTGTCCGAACCCGCAGACGGAGCGAAAAAGACAGCGAAAATGTCTGTATGGAGAGTTTAGAAAATCTCGTCAGAGCCGGATGCTCTGCCACTCAAGGCGGGTTTTGTCGCGCGGTCACCCGCGCGGTTTTTTTCGCCTCTATCGACTGTGGAGCCGGGAAGCCATCCGCCGAATCTTTCGATACTGCTTCCACCTCGTCAACTCATACGATGCCGCATGAGTCCTGGCGCTACTCTCGTTCTATATTTTCAATCGCCTCGCCCGTCACCCCGTTAGGATGATCATCCCCGCTCAGCCGAGCGAGTTCAAGGTACGCCTCCAGACGCGATTTTTTTCGGCCGCGTCTCTTCCCAACCCACTTCCAACAGGGCGAAGCCCGCATCTTTTCTCCTTTACCAAGGTGCAGGGGTTACCCCTGCCCAAGGAAGCGCGAAACCCACGGCGGGTTTCGCTCTCCTAGTGATCCCTCTTGCGCCGCAAACTCCCGTCCGGGCTGTCGTTGTGGCGCTTGCGCCATGTCGCCATCCAGCCGGCTTTTTCGCGCTGCGGGTGATGCGACATTACCAGCGCGCCGTCGGGGACCTCGCGAATAATCGTCGTGCCGGACGCGACGTACACGTCGCTGCCGACTTTGACCGGCGCGACCAGCTGCGTGTCGCATCCGACCATGCAGCGGTCGCCGATTTCAGTGTGATGCTTGTCGTAGCCGTCGTAGTTCACCGTGATAACGCCGCATCCGACGTTGGTGTCGGCGCCGATAGTGGCGTCGCCGAGATAGCTCAAGTGGCTGGCCTTGGTGCCGCGGCCGAGACGCGCCTTTTTGGTCTCGACGAAATTGCCGATGCGATTGTGGCCGGCCAGTTCCGTGCCGGCGCGCAGATGCGCGAACGGGCCGATTTCGGATTCCTCGCCGATGACGCAATCTTCGGCGCGCACCCCCAGCTTCAGATGGCATCGCGGGCCGACGGTCACATTGCTGAGCCACGCAGTGCCGTCGATTCGCACTCCCTCGCCAAGCTTGCATGCGCCGAGAATCTGGACGTTGGGACCGATCACGCAGTCGGGCGCGATCTCCGCTTGTTCCGAAATGTAGGCAGTCGCGGGATCGACCATCGTCACGCCGGATTGCATCAGCTTTCGATTAACCGCTGCACGAATTTCCGCTTCCATATTTGCCAGCTCCTCGCGCGAGTTGATCCCGGCAAATTCCGCCGGGTCGGTAGCAACCCACGCCTCAATTGTTTCGCGACGCGCACGCGCGATCGCGATGATATCGGTCAGGTAGTACTCGTCCTGTGCGTTGGCCGGCTTCAATTCCGCGAGCGTGGACCGAAGCAGGTTGCTATCCATGATGTAACAGCCGGTGTTGATTTCCTTGACCGCGCGCTCGGCGGGCGACGCGTCGCGAAACTCGACGATTTTTTCGACGATGCCACTCGTATCGCGAATCACCCGACCGTACGCGGCGGGATCGTCGAGAATGATACTGATGAACGAGAGCTTCGCGCCGCGCTTTCGATGAGCGTCGAGAAAGGCGCGCAGGGTGGACGGCTTGATGGCAGGCATGTCGCCATAAGTGATGAGCACGTTGCCGGTGAAGTTCGCAGGGAGTTGCGCGAGGCCGCATCGCGCGGCGTCACCGGTGCCACGCTGTGGCTCCTGGAGCGCGAATCGCGCGTCCGAGAAATTCACCGCAGCTTCGACTTCGTGCGCCTGGTGGCCGACGACGATCACGATTGGATCCGCCTCGAGCGCGGCGACGGCACGAACCGCGCGCGCGATCATCGGCTCTCCGCCCAGCTCGTGCAGGACCTTGGCGCGCTGCGAGCGCATCCGGGTCCCCTTGCCCGCGGCGAGAATGATCGCGGCGACGCTATTCGTAGTCATCGAAGTTCGAGACTTTCCAGGTGTCAGCGTCCTTGCGCGCCGTGATCAGCCAGTTGCGATTGAAGGTGCCGCCTTCGGGCACATCGATGGTCGCGCGAAACAGAAATTCGATATGGTCGGTGGCGTCGCGCTCGGCGGTGAGTTTGTAGTGCACGACCGGCTTGCGCGTGTTGACGTCGATTTTCTGGTTGCCGATCAGCGTCATCTCATGATGAAGCTTGTCGAGCGCGAGGCCGGTGCAGAACGGCTCGGCCGCTTTCAGATCGATTGCCACATAGTATTGGTCGATGAAACGATCGACGACGCCGCGCGCGCTGTTCGCCGGATGGCATCCGGTGACGACGATTGACGCGAATGCCGCGACGAATAGTAGCTGGGCGCATCGGTCACGAAGCTGGAGTCTCGGCGATATCATCACTTTTTCTTGAACAGATCCTCCAGCTTGTCATGCGCGCCAGCTTTTTTCAGTGGAGTCTTAGCGGCCGCACCACTGGGCTTGAAATATTCGCAAAAGTTGAATCGTTCCTTGTCCACCACCCGCTCCGCCATCGGCTCGCGACAACTGTTGTTGTAACTCGGATCGTAAAAGCCGCAGTTGCGGCATGAGTGGAGCGCGCGGCCGCATCCGGGGCATTCGTCGCGAAAACCGATGCGCTCGCCGGTGACGACTTCGATCTTCCGAGCGCAATGCCAACAGTTCATAGCGTAGCCCGGAGTTGATCGTGCGGCATGGTGCTCTGCGAGACTGGAATCCGAAAGCGTTAGCTCCGTTTAGCGACGGGGCGAGAAGCGGATACTTCTTCAGCCTAATCGCCGCTGATAGCATAACCGCTCAGATGGGTGCGCGCGAGACGATGGAGGCTGAAGTCGAGGCGTTTGCGGCGGCGCTTAGAAAGGCGTCGCGCGCGGCCGACAATACCGTAACCAACTATCGCCGCGACCTGCTCGCGTTCCGAGGTTTTCTGATCGAGCGGGCGGCGATATTGGGTAAGCGCGTTGACGAAATAGACGTTGCGAGTATCAC
>PMOH01000404.1:0-3646 GCA_003161515.1 Deltaproteobacteria bacterium | reverse complement strand
CGATTCGCTCGCCGAAGAACGAGCGGGCGCTGCCGTCTATATTGCAGGAGGACGAAGTGCGCCGGCTGCTCGAGTTTCAGTCGTCACCCGACGAGTCGACGCCCGCGGCGATTCGCGATCGCGCTATTTTCGAGACGTTGTATTCGTCGGGCCTGCGCGTCGGCGAGCTGGTCGGTCTGAACTGGCGCGATATAGATGAAGAGCTCGGGATGGTGATGATTCGCGCGGGCAAGGGTAACAAGGATCGGCTCGTCCCGCTCGGCGAGCCTGCGCTGGACGCATTGAAAAAGTGGAAGACGGCAATGCCGGTTGCGTGGGAGCATGACGGGCCTGCGATCACGAATCTTCGCGGCGGACGGCTGACCACNNGACCTGCGGTCGATACAGGAAATGCTCGGTCATGCGAGCCTGGCGACGACGCAGCGCTATACTCATGTCAGCGTGAATCATTTGAAAGAGGTTTATCGACGTGCCTTTCCACGAGTCTGACCGCGGTATCGAGCCGGGCGCCGAGTTCCGCCACACCACGATTCTGAGCGTGCGCCACGAAGGGCGCGTCGTAATCGCGGGTGACGGGCAGGTGAGCGTTGGACAAACGATCATGAAGAGCAAGGCGAAGAAAGTGCGCCGGCTGCATCAGGATCGCGTGCTGGCGGGATTCGCGGGATCGACCGCGGACGCGCTGACGCTGTTCGACAAGTTCGAATCGAAGCTGCAGGAGTACAATGGAGTGCTGCGGCGCGCGGCGGTCGAGCTGGCCAAGGACTGGCGCACCGATCGAATCCTCCGGCGGCTCGAAGCGATGCTGGTGGTCGCCGACAAAGAAAGTTCGCTGCTTATTTCGGGCGTCGGCGACGTGCTCGAGCCTGACGATGGAATCCTCGCGATTGGATCGGGCGGCAACTACGCGTTGTCGGCGGCGCGCGCGCTGATTCGTCACGGCTCGGGGATGACGGCGCGCCAGATCGCGGAGGGCGCGATGAAAATCGCGTCGGAAGTCTGCGTTTACACCAACGACGAATTCGTCTTCGAAGAGTTGTAGCCACTACCTGCAGGAAGTTTTCATTCGATGCCAGTTCCACAAGTGATGACGCCGCGCGAGATCGTCTCCGAGCTCGACCGCTATATCGTCGGGCAGCAAGACGCCAAACGCGCAGTCGCGATCGCGTTACGCAACCGATGGCGGCGGCAGAATGTCGCGCCCGATTTGCGCGACGAAATCGCGCCGAAAAATATTTTGATGATCGGGCCGACCGGCGTCGGCAAGACGGAAATCGCGCGACGCCTCGCGCGGCTGGCGCAGGCGCCGTTCGTCAAGGTGGAAGCCTCGCGCTACACCGAGGTCGGCTACGTTGGGCGCGATGTCGAGTCGATGATTCGCGACCTGGCCGAATGCGCAGTCAAGATGGTTCGCGACGAAGCGCGCGAGGGCGTCAAGGTCAAAGCGCGCGAGAACGCCGAGGAGCGCTTGCTCGACCTACTTTTCCCGGCCCCGACCAAAGTTCGCCGTCCCGCCGGTATCACGCCAGAGGGGAATGTAGAAGTTCTCGACAACGACTCGCACAAGGACACGCGCGAGAAATTGCGCAAGCTGCTCAACGGCGGCCATCTTGACGATCGCGAGGTCGAACTCGAAGTCAGCGCGAACGCCGCGCCGAATATCGAAGTCTTCACGCCGCAGGGCATGGAAGAGATGGGCCTCAACATGAAGGAGCTGATGAATCAGCTCATGCCCAAGAAGACGCGCACGCGCAAAGTGAAAATCCCCGAGGCGCTCGAGTTGCTGACGGCGGAGGAAGCGGCGCGGCTGGTGGATATGGAGGCGGTCGCGCACGAGGCGATCACGCGCGCGGAGCAGTCGGGCATCGTGTTTATCGACGAGATCGACAAGATTGCGGGGCGCGAATCGCACGGGCCGGACGTCTCGCGCGAGGGCGTGCAGCGCGACCTGCTGCCGATAGTCGAAGGCTCGACGGTCAATACGAAATACGGCGCGGTCAGAACCGATCACATTTTGTTCGTCGCGTCGGGTGCTTTCCACACCTCGAAGCCGTCGGACCTGATTCCCGAATTCCAGGGACGCTTTCCGATTCGGGTCGAGTTGAAGGCGCTCACGCGCGAAGATTTCATTCGCATCCTCACCGAGCCGGAAAACGCGCTGACGCGGCAATACGTTGCGCTGATGGACACTGAGGGCGTGCACATGAACTTCACCGAGGATGGAGTCGCGGCGCTGGCGGAAATCGCGGCGAAGGTTAATGCGCGCTCGGAAAATATCGGCGCCCGCCGTCTGCATACGGTGCTCGAGCGGCTGCTGGAAGAACTGTCCTTCAACGCGCCCGAGCTGCCGGACAAGCAACTGACGGTGGACGCCGCCTACGTCCACGGCCGCCTCGACGAAATCGTCAAGGACGAAGATCTCTCGCGCTATATTCTGTAGCTCCGGTTCAATCGTTACACTGGTATTACCTGCCGCGCAGCGGATGCATTGCGCCGCGCGCGCATTACTGTTTTGATTTCCTTTTTCGGGTTTTGGCTTTCGGCGAGGTTCTTTGAGACGTGAAAGAGGCTACCCACAATCGAGCTGACGTGCTGCTGGAGGCGCTGCCGTATATTCGGCGCTTTCGCGGCAAAACCTTCGTCATCAAGTACGGCGGGCACGCGATGCAGACCGCGGAGCTGCGCGAGAGCTTTGCGCGCGAAGTCGTGCTGCTCGATTTGGTCGGCATCAATCCGATAATCGTGCACGGCGGCGGTCCGCAGATTACGGAACTGATCGGCAAGCTCGGACTCAAGTCGCGCTTCGTGCGCGGGATGCGCGTGACCGATCCGGCGACGATGGAAGCGGCCGAGATGGTGCTGCAGAGAATCAACAAGGACCTGGTCGCGACGATTTCGCGCATGGGCGGCCGCGCAGTCGGGCTGTCGGGCAAGGACGGCGACCTGATTCGCTCGCGCAAGATGCGGATGGTCGTGACCGACGACAACGGCAAACGCTCGCGCGTCGATATCGGGCTGGTCGGCGAAGTCGATCGCGTGAACCCGGAATTGCTGCGCACGCTCGAGGTGAACAACTTCATTCCGGTGATCGCACCGACGGGATTTGGGCGCGACGGCCAGACCTACAACATAAATGCCGACACTGCAGCGGGCGAGATCGCGGCTGCGCTCAAGGCGGAGAAATTGATCCTGCTGAGCGACGTCGAAGGCGTGAAGGATAAAGACGGCAAGCTGCTCTCGACGCTCGATGCGGCGGAAGCGCGGCGGCTGATCGCGCGCGGCGTCATTCACGAAGGGATGATTCCGAAGGTCGAATGTTGCATCGACGCGCTGAACAAGGGCGTCGCGAAGACGCACATACTCGACGGCAGGAACAAGCACGCGGTGCTGCTCGAAATTTTCACCCGCTCCGGAATCGGCACCGAAGTTGTGCAGCGCCGCGCCAAAGTGTCGGCGTTAAGTGACAACGCGCGCAGTGCACAGGGCGGCAAAATTCGATGAACAACGCCGAGATTATAGAACTCACGCATCAGCACATGGTCGATGTGTACGGCTGCCTGCCGCTCGCATTCGCGCGCGGGCACGGCGCGTATCTGTATGATGCTGACGGCAACCGCTATCTCGATTTTTTCTGCGGGCTCGCGGT
>PMOH01000048.1 GCA_003161515.1 Deltaproteobacteria bacterium | reverse complement strand
TGCAACTCGCAATTGCCGTTGGCAGGACAGGTCAGGCAATCGAGCGGGTGGTCGGAAATGTACAACTCCATGACGCCGCGCCGCAGCCGCGCGAGCGCGGGACTTTCGGTGCGCACTTTCATACCGGCCCGGACCGGAGTCGTGCACGAAGCCGGGTAACCGCGTTGGCCTTCGACTTCGACCAGGCACAAACGGCACGAGCCGAACGGCTCGAGCGAATCGGTCGCACACAGCTTCGGGATATGGATTCCGGCGTCGGCGGCCGCGCGAATCACCGACGTACCTTCAGGAACCGCGACACTGCGGCCATCGATCTCGAGCGCGACCGTTGCGGCGCCGGTACGAAGTGGTGTGGCGAAATCGCTATCGCTACGCGATCGCATGACTATTGCCTGCTCCTGAAGTTGAGATCGTCAGGTCGTCGCCGATGAAATCGACATCGCGCGCCGCCAGACCGAAGTCCTCGGGAAAATATTTCAGCGCACTCAGAACCGGCAACGGCGTGAGGCCGCCGAGCGCGCACAGCGACCCGTATTTCATCGTATCGCATAAATCGCGGAGCACTTCGAGATTCTCGCCCGGCTTGCGGCGGTTGATAATGTCGTCGATCACCTCGGTGCCGCGAATCGAGCCGATTCGGCACGGCGTGCATTTGCCGCATGACTCATTGGCGCAGAATTCCATCGCATAGCGCGCCATCCGCGCCATATCGACAGTATCATCAAAGACGACGACTCCGCCGTGACCCAGGATTCCGCCGCGCGCCGCGACTGATTCAAAGTCCATCGCCACGTCGAGCATCGACTCGGTGAAATATGCGCCCAGCGGCCCTCCGACTTGCACCGCGCGAACCGGTCTGCCGCTGGCAGTGCCGCCGCCGTATTCGTAAATGAGTTCGCGCAGCGTCACGCCCATCGAGGTTTCGATGAGGCCTGGATGTTTCGCGTTGCCGGCGAGTTGAAACGGTATGGTGCCGCGCGAATTTCCCGCGCCGAAGTCTCGAAAAAATTCCGCGCCGCGCTCGATGATGATCGGCACCGTCGCGAACGAGACCACGTTGTTGACCAGGGTCGGCTTGCCGAACAATCCTTCAATCGCGGGAATCGGCGGCTTAAAGCGCACCATCCCGCGGCGACCCTCGATACTTTCCAGCATCGCAGTTTCCTCGCCGCAGATGTACGCGCCCGCGCCGAGGCGAATCTCCAGCTCGAACGATTTGCCGGTACCAAGGACGTTCGCGCCCAAATAGTTTTTCAGGAGAGCAGTCTCTAGCGCTTCTGTGAGTGCGCGCAGCGCGTGCGGATACTCAGAGCGCAAGTAGATGTATCCTTGCGTCGCGCCGATCGCGAGCGCCGCGATCGTCATCCCTTCGATCAGCACGAAAGGGTCGCCTTCCATGACCATGCGATCCGAAAACGTGCCGGAGTCGCCTTCGTCGGCATTGCAAACTACATACTTTGGCGTCGCCGCTGCGTCAGCTGCAGTCTTCCACTTGATGCCGGTCGGAAATCCAGCGCCGCCGCGGCCGCGAAGACCGGACTTGGTGACCTCGGCGACAACCTCAGCGGCCCCGATCTCGATTGCGCGCGCGAGGCCTCGATATCCGCCGTTCGCGACGTAGTCGTCGAGCGACAGCGGGTCGGTCACGCCCGCGCGCGCGAAGGTCAGCCGGGTCTGCGACTTGAGCCACGGTATTTCGTCGGCGATGCCGAGGCGCAGCCGATGCTCGCGACCGTCGAGGAAGTTCGCCTCGAACATCGACGCGACGTCACTCGCCGCGACTGGTCCGTATGCGATCCGTCCAGCGCTGGTCGCGACTTCGACCATCGGCTCGTGCGAGAACATCCCGCGCGAACCGTTGCGCACTACCTTTATGTCGAGCTTGCGCGACGACGCTTCTTTACGAATTGCATCGGCGACCGCATCGGCACCAAGCGACACCGCGCTCGAATCGCGCGGGACATATAATACCGTGGTCATCGAGAGCGCCCAGAAGTTGACGGTGAAAAAAGAATTTGGTCGAAGCGGTCTGGAGTGACGCGGCCGTAGAGATCGTCGCCAACCACAATCGCGGGCGAGCATGCACAGTTGCCGAGACAGTAAACCGGTTCGAGCGCGAAATCGCCGTTGGCGCTGGTCTGTCCGAAATCAATTCCAAGGCGCTCCTTAATGTGCGTCGCGAGCGCGACTGCGCCCATCGCCTGACACGACTCGGCGCGGCATACGCGGATGATTTTCCGGCCGGGGCGCTCGGTGCGAAAATCGTGATAGAAGCTGATGACGCCGTGGACCTCGGCGCGCGAAAGATTCAATGCGCGCGCGATCGCCGGAACCGCTTCGACCGGAATGTAACCGACGCGCTCATTCACCGCATGCAGCACCAGCATCAGCGCGCCGGGCTTGTCGGCAAGACCGGCGACGATTTCGTCGATCATTTGCGGGTCGAAGGCGGCGTTGCCGTTGGTGGAATTCATCGGAGGCACTATCAATCGCTATACCACGATTGATGCTAGTTGATCTTGATCCGGCCGGTTGCATATTGCAACCTGACTATCGCGCACCGCCTTGGAGGTTCAAAATGATCCGCAAATTCAAGTTTGAAGACGAGATGCACGAAAGTCTCCAATGCGTTCCGATGGCGGTGCGGCGCAAGCTCGATCGGGTCGGCTTGAAAATCGGGCTCGATCAATGGAAGTCGCTCGACCGCGGTGAGCGAATCGCCATCTGTCATTTCCCGGTCGATTCGGCCGAGGAATGCGACGGGCTCGGCGTCTTTATCCAAGAGGCGATGAAGCGCCGATTCGGAGTCGAGCCGAAGAGTCTGACCGATGCGCAAAGAGCGTCAGCAGAACCGCCCGCGTCTCCGCCGAGTCGAGTCATCGCGAACGCGCGCGCAGCCGGCTTCGATCTGAATGCTGAGGCTTGGTCGCGCCTCGACAGCGACGAACG
>PMOH01000415.1 GCA_003161515.1 Deltaproteobacteria bacterium | reverse complement strand
ACTGCGGTGACGATAGCGCGGTCGGCGCCGAGCAACAGATTCAACAAGCTCGACTTGCCGACGTTGGGCTTGCCGACGATAGTCGCGCGCACCCCTTCGCGCATCAGCAGGCCGCGCGCGAAACTGTCGTGCAGCACCGCAACATCGGCGATCAGCCGCTCGATCTCCGCGGCGACCTCGCGCCGCGACGGCAGCCTGATGTCCTCATCCGAGAAATCGATCTCTACTTCGAGATGCGCGCGAATCGCGATCACCTGCCCGCGCAACTCCGCGACGCGCGCCGAAAGCGCGCCGGAAAGTTGCGACAACGCATTCGCGAGCGCGGAATCGCTGCGCGCTGCGACGATATCGGCGATAGCCTCTGCCTCCGCGAGATCAATCCGCCCGTTCAGAAATGCGCGGCGAGTGAACTCGCCTGGCTCTGCAACGCGAGCGCCCGCCTCCACCGCCAGTCCGACGATGCGGCGAACGACGAATCGACCGCCGTGGCATTGGATTTCGGCGACGTCCTCGCCGGTCAGGCTCGCCGGATGCGGCATCACGACCGCCAGCGCGCGATCGATGCGCGCGCCGGTCGCAGGATCGACAACGTCCCCCAGCCGCATCATCCGCGGCGCTAGCGCAGCGGAATGCGCCGGGCGGAAGATAGCGTCGAGGATCTCAAGCGCGCGCGGCCCCGACAGGCGAACGATCGCGACCGCGCCGAGGCCGGGCGCTGTGGCAGGCGCAACAATCGTGTCTGGTAGGTACATAGATAGAGGAACGAATTGTATGTGAAACCCGCGGTGGGTTTCACGCTTCCTTCGGCAGGGCTGAGCCCTGCACCCAGTGATTGGAAAAGATGCGGGACTTCGTCCCTGTTAGAAGTGGGTGGGGGGAGAGGCGGAGAACTTTTTGTGTCATCCTGAGCCTGCGAAGGATCTCGCGCGCCCGGCGCGTCTCTGGCTGAGCGCCGGACGCTGGTGCGTCCGTCGAGATTCTTCGCTACAGCAACTTCCGCTCAGAATGACAGAGTTTTGCGACCAATGAGGTTCAGAGATGTTTGGGCGGTTGGGTTGGCCGGCTGGATCCTGCTCGCGCCTTCGATCGATTGTGCGCGGCGGGGGTTGCAGCGCGAGACGCCGTTGTCGGAATGGGAGCGCGGGGACCATTTTTCGTCGCGCGAGAGTTGCGAGAGTTATCGGGCGACGGTACTCGATGCGGAGAAGAGCGATAGCGAGAAAATCTATGTGCAGCGGTATTCGTATTCGATTTGCGTGCAGGATGACGATCCGAGGTTGAAGGAACCTAACCCCTAACCCTTTTTTCAGTATTAAGGCCGCGCTCCGTTGTCGCGCGCGGATCGAGGGAAGGGGAACAACCGCAAGGAGAGCGTCGCCGCTCCCTTAGACCCTGAGAGCAAAATGGCGTTCTCGCCATTTTGCGATTTTCTTTTTCACTGGGTGCAGGGGTCACCCCTGCCGAAGGAGGTGTGGAACCCACCGCGGGTTCCACATTTAATCAAGTTCTCCCCTTCCCGGCCTCGATGGTGCTTGCTCAATGGCGCGCGGTATGGTTCGATTGCGTGTTCGGGGTCGATCCAGAATACCACTACTGAAAACTATCCTGGCGGATTAGAGATACCCGACCTACTAACCGACCTTTTCGGTCGGAATTCAAACACCGAGTGAAGCGCCCCGAGCAATGAAAAGGACCTACCAACCGCATAACCGACGACGCGTTCGAACTCATGGATTCCTGGCGCGGATGGCCACGCCGGGCGGGCGCAAGATTCTCAAGCGCCGACGCGCCAAGGGCCGCGTGCGCCTGGCGATCACTATCCCGCCCAAGCAGCCGGGCTAACCCGCAGTGCGCGCGCATTTGAGCTTCGCGGCGGTCGACCGGCTGCATCGGAGCGCGGAATTTTTGCGCCTCCAGCGAGATGGAGCGCGCTTTCAGAGTCCCCATTTTGTGCTGTATGCGGGTAGTCTCAACCACGAGCCGGAGCGCTCGCGGCTGGGGGTTACGGTATCGCGCAGNNNCATCTGCCAGCCGGGACGTCGATCGTGGTGATTGCGCGCGGCGGTGCGGGTGCGCTCGAGTCGGCGGCGCTTGGCGATGAACTCGCGATGGCGGCGCGCAATTTGAGCGGACGAATTGTTGGGCGTGGCGATGGCAGATAACAACCTAACCCCTAACCCCTTCCCGAGCGGGAAGGGGGACCAGAAGCTCGCACAGGCGTCGCGATTCGTCGCGGTCGGTATCGTCGCGATTTATCGCGCCGCGATCTCGCCGGTGATTCATGCGATCAATGGGCCGGCGTGCCGGTTTGAACCGAGTTGCTCGGTGTATGCGCGCGAGGCGATTGCGGAGTACGGGATTGTGCGCGGCGGTATCATGGCGATTTGGAGAGTTGCGCGGTGCAATCCGATTGGTGGGCATGGGTTTGATCCGGTGCGGGGACGTGCAAGCGACGACGGGTATTTACCTCTCCCCTCGGGTGAGGGCGACGCGAGTCCGCGAGCGTCGG
>PMOH01000005.1:1853-7433 GCA_003161515.1 Deltaproteobacteria bacterium | reverse complement strand
CGCTCAGTCCTCTAGCCCGCAAGGAGATTGCGTACCTGAACTTAGGAAGCGGCGCGAGCGAGGAGATAAACGGTCCCTACAACTTCCCACAGATCGCACTTCGCGTCATGCCCCTCAGAGCGGAGAAGTCCAGGCTGCAGAATTTGCTCGATAGGTATCTGGAAAACGACTTCTTCAAATTCGAAGCAGTGGGTCAGATCAAAGACGAGAGCGGCGCACATGCGGTTGTATGTCTGATAGGCACCAACTTCGAAAGAATGACCGCGCCAGACGATCCCGCCGCTATGTACTCCGATTGCGAGTTGACGTTCGCTGTGCCGGTGTTGTGGTCGGAAAGACGCAACCCTCGCATCAAGATTCCAGCATTAATTCCACTGTACATTTTCGCCGGTACCGACTGGAATGCTGTAACGTCGTCCGAGATGTACGGGCAACTATCTCTCAAATCGAAATTACTCAATCCGGATAGTTCCTGGCTCATCGATCCTACGGCGCCGCGCGAACCCGAACCGCTGTTGACCATCGAAACCGAACTCTTTCCCGAACTTGGCAAGAGTCAAGAAGCAAAGAATTTACCAGTGCTCGAGATTCTTTCGGCGCCGGGAACGGTAGCCCAAGGTTCAATAGCAACTTATTTGAAGGAGCTGGGACTAGGTCACTTCCTCACCGGAAATGAGTTTCATAGCATCTCGCTAAAACAGGTGATGGACGCGAAAGATTGTAGGCTGGCCGACTATCAAGCGCTCGTGGCACTTCGTCGCCAATTCACTGGAATCAAAGACCATGACGATCATCCGGCAACAGGCGCGATGGCGCCGCTGTCAGTCAGAGTCTTCGACTATCCGACCTTCCCGATTGTAGGAACCCTGGGATTGATACCGGAAAGCTGTGATAACACCGGTCCATACCCTATATCTACATTGAAACCGATCGATCCGTTCTGGGTGTCAGGTAAGATGGTTGGCGATGCAGGGCTTGAGATGTGCTCGCGTGTTGGAGCCGAGTGGCATCGCAACCAGGGTTTTGACGCAGTTGTCTTAAAAGCCGACAGTACGACAAGGAATAAATCTGCCTCTAGACAACAAAAGAAAAGACCATAAAGACTGGATGCCTGGGAACCAAGCTTTAGCAATAACCTATACGTCGATACCAGTTGATCGCATCGACGATCGTCTCACAAAGGGGTCGCGGAGTAATGCCGAGCTCTGACATTTCCTTGCCGGCTACCATGTAGTCGAACAGCGTGGCCATCATCATTCCTCCGGCCGGTAGCGGCGTCTTTTGTCCGATCGCACCCAACATTAGCTCCATAGCGTACGCACCGGCGACAGCTAGTGTAGCCGCCGTGGATATCCTCGGGCGGGGTACGCCGCCAAGCTGGCAAATCAACGAATACAATTCTTCTGTAGAGATGTTGTGACCGCTCATTTGTATTGACGCGCCATAGTATTCTGCATCGAGAGCGGCACCTATCGCTGCAGCCACGTCGCGCACGTCGATCACGTTCAGCCTCTGGGTGATTGAAGAAGGTACCTCTCCGCGTAGCAGTAGCGGTATCGTGCAGAGTTGACGATCGCGCAAGTCCCAGGGTCCGAGGCAGTAGGTCGGGTTCGCGATGACGACCCGGAGTCCGCGCCGACTCGCCTCGAGCACCTGAGATTCGATCAGCTCCTTCACTTCGAAGTAGGGATGCGCGAGCCGCATCATCTCATGCTCGAAACGCTGCGCGCTAGTACGAGGTTTGACGAGGGTAACGAACGAACCGACGTAAACCAGTCGCGCCTTGTGCCTGCGCACTGCATCGAGCAGTAGCCGAGTTCTTCGCTCAGCATGCGCGATCGGATCCTTGCCGGATTCGCTCACCGGAGAGAAGGCGCTAAGGGGATAGGGGGCGGCAGCATCAACGACCAAGTCATGGCCGGCTATCCATTCGTCCAGTTGTCCCGATGTTTCAGCATCACCCGATAAGTAGCGGACCGGCAGATCGGATAGGTTAGCCGGTGGAGCACTTCTACGACCGCACGCAGTGATCCGGTATTTCTTATCGAGGAACTCACGAACGATAGCGTTGCCTAGGTGCCCCGACGCACCAATGACGAGCGCTTTGATGGTTGAACGTCGGGGCACGGGGGCGGCTTCAACGGATGGGCGAACCAATACGACGATTTGGATCAGTGTCAGACGTTGAAGTTGATTTGAGTTCAGCTAAAATCGACTCGGCGTCCTTGAGCTCCGGCCAATCAAACCCTTCACTGAACCAATCGTGAATTGGCTGTAGCAGACGAAGCGCCTCTGCATGTCTGGCTTTGCTGACAAGCATGCGGCTCAAACTGATCGCCGCACGCAATTCCAAAGCCTTCGCACCGCGCTCACGCGAAATCTCGATAGCCTTGAGAAAGCTCTGTTCGGCCTCTGACTCACCCTTCGTCACATTGCCACTACTCGAAGCAACGCGCGCCGCCTGTTTCAGCTTCAATTCGCCATGAATCCGATATATTTCGGATTCCACGTACCGCTCATCGTTACGTTCCATCAGTTCGCGAGCTTCAGCCAATAGCGCCAAGCCTATGTCGACTTGTCCGAGATTACCCAGTGCTTCTGCGATGGCGGATCGAGCCCAGGTATGCGCCAGCTCGTAGCCGGCCGCGGCGAATCCAGCCGGATTGCCTCCGCCGGTTGTCATTTGATCTATTCTGCCCTGGGCCGCGGCACTGATCACACGATACGCGATCAGCGATTCCGCAAAAAAAGAAAATCCATACTCCTTTGTAAGTGTCAGGCCTTCGGTTATTACTCTTTCGGCGCCGGCATAGTCGCGGCGCATCGTATAGTACTTCCCGATCATTGAGAGACACCAGGTTAGGGTAAATGGATATTCCAACTCGCGGGCGAGCCTTATGGCTTCTTGCGCTTTTTTCTCGGCTTGGTCGGGATAACCAAGAATCCACAGCGTCATTGCATCGAAACAGTGGCAACTCACGCATGGGTCTTGTCCGAATTGAAACGCCAGCGCACGGTGCCTTTGCCGATCGTACAACCCGGATGCCCGCACCAGCCGTGTATGGGCTTCAACGAATTGAGCCTTGAAAAATCGACTGCAGCCCGAAGCCCAATCAGCCTGAATAACCATTCCTTCATTCTGCATGTGGGGCGCGAGACGAGTCATTTCGTCTGTATAACTGAGTGCCATCGTGTGCTCACCTCGGACCAAGTGGTAGCTCCATAGTCCGGAAAGCACCGAGAAGAGTCTAAGATCATCCTTAAGACTCTGGCACAGCTCGTGAGCACGTCTATAGGTGTTACCCATTTCAGGTGCGTACCACCCTTTGGTGGCCAGCAACGCCAGGCCGTAATCGATTTGTAGCTCCAGCTCACGACGCGCCCGATCTTGCGAGTAGGGTAATCCTTTGAGCAGCTCCAGCGCATTCTGAAAATACCGAAGCGCCCCTTCGTAAGCACTCTGCTTGAGTGCCTGTTGCGCGGCCAGCGCCAGGAAGTGAACCGTCTTATCGGGATCCGCGGCACGGCCTGCTTGCCACAGATGGTGCGCGAGATTTCCAGCCTGATCCTCCAGCGCGCTGGCGTGAACGCTTTCGATTCCGCTGACTACATTGAGATGGAGCCGTTGACGACGCGGAGCGGAGAGCTCGCTAAGGACTACACTCCGAATCAGCTCATGAGAAAACTGAAAGCTCGCTTCCGGGTATCCCAAAGTCGAGTAAATCAGCGCTGCCTTTTCTACTTCTTCAACGCAATCCAACAGCGAATCCGCATCAATTTTGGTTGAGGCCTCGAGTAGCTCGAAGGTAAATGAGCGTCCGATGACCGCGGCGGGGCCGAGTATTTTACGCGCTTCATCACTTAGCCGCGCGAGCCGCCGTCCTATTACCAGGCGCAGGGTTTGCGGCACGTCAATCTCCGCAAGATTGAGATCGCGTCGAAACTCTCCATTCGCGTCCATAAGCTTGCCGCGCTCTACGAGATGGCGGAAAAGCTCCTCGACGAAGAAAGGATTGCCATCAGTGCCCGAGTAGATAAGGTTCACGACATCAGGTGGTGGCTCTTTTTCACTGAGCGCATGAATCATTTCAGCGACAGCACTCTGCGGCAGGCCGCGCAGGCTGATCCGCTCGAGCATATGAATGCGCAGCAACTCGTCGAGGGTCTGCGCTAAAGGGCCGGCCGAGTCGATCTCGTTGTCGCGATAGGTGCCCAGGATCAGCACCGGAACTTTTGAGATCGACCGCGCGATATGATTCAGCAGCGACAGAGTTCCTTCGTCGGCCCAATGCAGGTCTTCGAATAACAGAAGGATCGGACCGCTTGCGGCGCTTCTGCCGAGTAACTCCACCACCGCGTTGAAGAGGATCCTTCGCGACTGCTCGGGCGACAGTTCAAGTGGAGGCGGGATGTCCGGAAAAAGACGACGCAGCTGGGGCATCAAGCGAGCCATCTCGCCAGCATCATTCCCGAGGGCGGCTCGGAAGGCATCATGGCTGGTCGATTGAGCCATCGCTGATTCAAGAATTTCTACGAACGGATTGAACGGAAGGGAATTTTCGCGATCGTAACAGCTGCCGACCAGCGTCACCAATCCTCGAGCCGAAGCCTCAGCCGCGAACTCGGCGGCGATTCGAGTCTTTCCAACGCCGAGCGCACCTCCGATCATCGCCACCCCACCCTCGCCTCCGATCACACGCTCCAGCAGTCGACGAAGTGTCGAACGTTCCGTTTCTCTGCCGACAAATGTCGTGCGATCTGCAAGCGACTGCACGAGACTCGCTTCGGGCCGGGAGAAAACCGGGGCTGTGACTTCAACGCTTGCCGAGGGCTTGATGCCCTCCTCGAGAGAGAATCGCCAGGTTATCGGGGTGCGTGGATTGGCAAGATAGCAACTAAACGATCCGGTTCTTATCGATCGATCCAACAGTTCGCCTAGTTGGCCGTGACGCTCGGAAATTTTTTGCAGCGCGGATTTGATCGCACGAGTGACATTGAGCCGCGCGCGCTCGGCGGCGGAACCGACACGCCGGTCTCGCCCGCCGAGTCCAACAGCGCGAGCGATCTCGCGATGGAGAAAATCAATTTCGGTCTCAACTTGAACGCCGCGCTTTTCGTCACCACGCTCGCGAAGGTCTTCGAGTTCCTCGCGGAGCTCGATGAGCCTGCGCTGATATTCCTGCTTGGCCTTGGCATCGAGCATCTCGCCCGCGTCGCCTAGTCCACCGATGCTGACGGTTGCGCCGCCAAGCAGCGAAGTCCGGTCCGCTCTTTCGACTTCGGGAGCGCCGCTCGTACCAGTGCTGCCCAGGAGATCCAGTGCATGGAATTCTTCGTCCGGATGCTGCAGCAGGCGTTGAATGTAGCCGAGTCCCTTGATGTCCTTCAGCGAGAATTTGCTATTGCCGTAGCCTAAGGTCCAATACTCGCCGCTGCACGCGAATATTCCCGCCTGCCCGCCTGCGACTGGCTGCGATCCCCGATGGCTTCGACGCTCGGCTGAGCCGCCATCATTCTGTGTCACTCAAGTCCCCTCGATGCCGCCCCGCATGACAGAATCTGACGCCGACGCTACCATCC
>PMOH01000005.1:0-1731 GCA_003161515.1 Deltaproteobacteria bacterium | reverse complement strand
ATAGCTGCGGGCGTCAAGGCTACGGTGCTTCGCGCGGACGCGACTAACGAGACCGAAATAATCGCGGCAGTGAATGAAACGGTGAAGTCGCTGGGTCGTCTCGACATTTTGATCAACATGGCGGCGGTGTATCAGAAGACGCCGATTCCGGACTCCGCCGTCTGGTCTGCGATCCAGGATGCGAATGCGAAGAGCGCATTTCTATACTCGCTTCACTCGGCGCCATTCATGAAACAGAGCGGCGCCGGGCGAATAGTAAACTTTTCGGACTGGCTGCCAGTGACCGGCCGCCCCCACTACAAGGACTACGTACCGTACTATGTATCGAAAGCCTCGGTGGCTGCGCTGACTGAAGCTTTGGCGCTGCAACTCGCGCCGGAAATTCTCGTCAACGCGATTGCGCCCGGTCCAATTCTAGCCCCACCCGATCTGACGCCCGAAGAAAATGCCCAAGTACTCGATGCGACACCGCTGGCGCGCTGGGGCGGCGCCGAAGAAATCGCAAAGACGGTGATGTTCTTTGTCGAGACGGATTTCGTTACCGGCGAATTTATTCGGGTGGATGGCGGACGCCATCTTTTTTGAAAATTTCTAAGGATAGCCCCAAACTTCCTTCGCGACTTTGACTACCAACGCCAGCTTGGCGCGCTGGTCTGCCGCCGAAATCCGATTGCCGGGCGCAGTGCTTGCAAATCCGCATTGCGGGCTGATCGAAAGCTGGTCAAGCCCTATGAACTTCGAGGCTTCGTCGATTCGCCGCTTCAGCAAATCGATCGACTCGAGCTCAGGGAATTTGCTCGAGACCAGCCCGAGCACGACGGTTTTGTTTTTTGGCACCAGCCGCAGCGGCTCGAAACTTCCGGCACGCGGCGTGTCGTATTCCAAAAAATAAGAGTCAACGTCGATCTTGTTGAACAGCGTCTCAGCCACCAGGCCGTAGCCGCCCTCGGCGCTCCAATGACTCTGATTGTTGCCACGACAGATGTGCATCGCCAAATGCAAAGTCGCAGGGCGTCCCGCAAACGCGCGGTTCATGATGTTGGGATAAGTCTCAAGCAACAACGCGCGCGCATCGTCGCCGCGCTTTCGAAGTGGTTCCCAGATTCGCGGGTCGCTCAACGATGCGAGCGTCGTCTCATCTATCTGCACATAGGTGCAACCGGCGTCGGCCAGCGCCTTCAGCTCGCGGTGGAACGCATCGACGATGTCGTCCCAGAAAAGATCAATGTCCGGGTACGCATCCTTGCTGATGTTCTCGCGCCCGGCGCGGAAGTGAATGATGGTCGGCGATGGAATCGTAATCTTCGGGGTCAGAGTCGTTGCCGTACGAAGAAAGTTGAAGTCGTCCACGTGGATCGGAGCATGCCAGCGCATCCGCGACTGCACTCGCGGAACCAACAGAGGAAGCTTATGACCCTCGCGATCGATGAAATAAACTTCGTCGATCGACGACGGGTCGTAGGCGACCGTGCCGCCGCCAAGGCCGCGGAAATAAAAGTCGGAGTAAAATATCTCGCGCCGATATTCGCCGTCGGTGATCGATTGAAGCCCGACGCTTTCCTGGAATGCCACCGCGTTGCGAATCGACGAGTCTTCTATCGCGCGCAATTCTTCGACCGAGATTCTGCCGGCCGCCCGCTCGGCGCGAGCCCTCAGCAATTCAGCTGGGCGCAGCAGACTGCCGACGTGATCGGCGTGAAACGGAGGGTCGTGCGGTGAATCGCTTTTCAT
>PMOH01000516.1 GCA_003161515.1 Deltaproteobacteria bacterium | reverse complement strand
TTGCACTTGCCGTGATTGAGTTCGCGAAAGTTCATTTTCGAGCTTGCCTCGTCAGATCGGCTGTTTTGCGCGCTCGCGGAGTTGACGAGCCGCACCGGCGAAAAAGTTGCGCGCGATGAACGATCGCTCGCTCGAGGCCATCGCTTCCAGGATTTCCGCGTTCACTCTCATCGCTTCATAGTCGGAAGGATTCGCGTTCAGCGCAATCTCAGCCAATGCCAGCGCGCGTTTCAGGTCCGCCGCATCCTTGAGTGCGCGCGCTTTTGCGAGGATTGCGTCGCGACCGCAGAGTGCCAGGATGTCGGCGCCGCGTTCCTTCCGCGATGCCGGGAACATTTGCGACGGCTCTCCCGACCACCATCCCGCGTAGCGCCGAATGACGTCGCGCACCACGAACGGGACGCATCCGTAGATCGGTTGCAGGTAAGGTTTCGCCGCCAGGTCCGCAGGGATCGAAATATCGGCTTCGATGATCTCCGCCGGCCACTCACCGGCGTTGAGCCGCCGCACGACTTCATCATGGATGATGCGCAGCGCCCGCGCCGTCTCGCTCAGCACCTCTTTGCAAAGTTCCTCGCCGCGATACGCAGGGCCGTGTCCCGGCAAAATGTATCGCGGCGCGCATTTCGCGATCGCCTCGAGCGTCTCCGCCCATTCGAGCGTGTAACGCTGCACCTTGTTGGGATTGCCCGTGTTCGGCATCGACGAGACGATCAAATCGCCGACCATCGCGAGCCGCCGCGTCGGCATCCAGACCCAGGTCGCGTCGTCGGTCTCGCCCATCGCATGATGCAGCTCGGCCGGCTCGCCCACCAGGTCGAGAAATTGTTGATCGCGATAAACCAGGTCGGGGTAGCTGAACGACTTGGGTTCGAACAGTCCGTCGGTTGCGAACGCGCCGCCAAACTGGAGCCGATTGATATGCGACTGCCATCCGCGCGTGAGTGCGTAGCGCTTGAAACGGCCGGCGACATCCTCGTGCGCCCAGATTTTCGGCCGCGCATGCCCGCGCGTGAGCGCGTCGGCGACGAACGCCTCGGTCCCGAACGCGTGATCGCCGTGGCCATGCGTATAGATGAGAAACGCGAACGGCTCGTCGCTGACTTCACGAATCGCGCGCACCGCCTGCGCGCCCGTCACGCGCGAGCTGGTATCGACGACGATCATCTCGCCGCGCCCATATGCAAACGCGACGTTGGCGAAGCCGTGGAACATCGCGATTCCCGGCTCGAGCACTTCGAGCTGTCCCATCAGCGGGTCGAAGCCGGGCAGGTTGTTAGATTGCTTTGGATTGGGCGTTGAACTCATCGCGTGTCTCCATTTGCGCACCGGTCGCTTGCGACGAATCTATCGTTTAAACTTCGCAGTTGAAATGAAGGCTGAACTGATCGGATCGAGCGCGCCGCATCAAGAGAGAGAACTGGAACGCCTGCTGGCGTTCGAGCATCACGATCCTCATTCGATCCTGGGCGCGCATCACGACGGCAATCGCGTGATCGTCCGCGCGTTTCGCCCCGACGCCTCGTCGATCAATCTGATCGTACCGGGCGACGCGCCGCGTCCGATGCGCAAACGCGATCTCGCCGGACTCTTCGAGCTCGCGGTCGAGGGCCGCGCCTCGCTCTTTCCGTATCAACTCGAGATTCATTTTCCCGATGGCGAGTCGCTCACGACTTACGATCCGTACTCGTTCATGCCGACGCTCGGCGACCTCGACCTTCATTTGTGGGGCGAGCAGAAGGACGACCGTGCCTACGACAAGCTCGGCGCGCACATCCGCGAGGTGTCAGGCATCCGCGGCGTGTCGTTCGCGGTGTGGGCGCCCAACGCGCGCGGCGTCAGCGTCGTGGGCGATTTCAACCGCTGGGACGGGCGCGTCCACATGATGCGCACGCTCGGCAGCTCGGGCGTGTGGGAGCTGTTCATTCCCGGCGTCGGTGCGGGCGCGAATTACAAATATGAAATTCGCACGCGCGACGGTAATTTGCTCCTTAAGAGCGATCCGTTCGCGCAGCGGATGGAAGTTCCGCCCGCGACGGCCTCCGTCGTCTCCCAATCGAGCTACCAGTTCCATGACGCAGATTGGCTTGCAGAGCGGGCGTGCCGCGAATGGATCAAAAGTCCGATCTCGATCTACGAGGTCCATTTTGGCTCCTGGCGGCGCGTGCCCGAGGACGGCAACCGCCCGCTGACGTATCGCGAGATGGCGCCGATGCTTGGCGACTACGTATCGAGCATGGGCTTCACCCACGTCCAGCTGATGCCCGTGATGGAGCATCCGTTCAGCGGCTCGTGGGGCTACCAGGTCAGCGGTTACTTCGCGCCGACGTCGCGCTACGGCAGCCCCGACGACTTGCGCTACCTGATCGACGAGATGCATCGTCGCGGCATCGGCGTGATCCTCGACTGGGTGCCCGCGCATTTTCCCAAGGACGAGTTCAGCCTCGGCCGCTTCGACGGCACCGCGCTGTTCGAGCACGCAGATCCGCGCCAGGGCGACCATCCGGAGTGGGGCACCTACATTTTCAACTACGGCCGCGCCGAGGTTCGCAACTTTCTCACTGCCAGCGCGCTCTACTGGCTCAGCGAATTTCACGCCGACGGGCTGCGCGTCGATGCGGTCGCGTCGATGATCTACCTCGACTACGCGCGGCGCGAAGGTGAATGGATCCCCAACGCATTCGGCGGCCGCGAGAACCTCGACGCGATTTCATTCATCAAGAAACTCAACCAGGACGTGTATCGGCTCAACCCCGGCATCATGATGATCGCCGAGGAATCCACCGCGTGGACCGGCGTCAGTCGCCCGGTCTTCCTGGGCGGCCTCGGCTTCGGCTTCAAGTGGGACATGGGCTGGATGCACGATACGCTCGAGTACTTCACGCTCGATCCCATCTACCGCCGTTACCACCATCGCGATCTCACCTTCGGTTTGCTCTATGCGTGGAGCGAAAATTTTGTGCTGCCGCTCTCGCATGACGAGGTCGTGCACGGCAAACGCGCGATGCTCGCGAAGATGCCCGGCGATCGCTTGCGCCAGTTTGCCAATCAGCGCGCGCTGTTCGCCTACATGTGGGCGCGCTCCGGTAAAAAGCTGATTTTCATGGGCCAGGAAATCGGCCAGTGGCGCGAATGGGATCACGACTCGAGCATCGATTGGAACCTGCTCGAATATCCCGACCATCGCGAGCTGCAGGTGCTCGTGCGCGATCTGAATCGCATCTATCGCGACGAACCCGCGCTGTGGGAAGCCGACACCGACCCCGCGGGCTTTCGATGGCTCGAGGCCGACGACGCCGACAGCAACATGATTGCCTTCATGCGTATCGCGCTGAGCACCGGCCGCCGCGTCATCTGCGTCTGCAATTTCTCACCGGTGCTGCGCAGCCGTTATCGCGTCGGCGTGCCCGCGCCCGGATTCTATCGCGAGCTTCTCAACACCGACGCCTCCGCATACGGCGGCACCAACGTCGGCAACATGGGCGGCGTCGAGGCCGCCGCGATTCCGTGGCACGGCTTTACGCATTCGATCGCAATCGAGATGCCGCCGCTGGCCGTGATCTGGTTCTCGATCCCCTAGTCGATCTATAAAATCCGCCATCATGAGCCCGAGCGCGTTATTCGCTATCGCCTGGATCGGATGGATCATCACGTGGGCCGCAGCGTCATTCTGGTCTGACCCCGCGGAAAAGCGCCTGGCGACCTGGGAGGTGTGGGCCTACCGTGGATTTTGCGCAGCCGGGCTCATCTTGCTCTCGCATTTTACCGCGCGCGCTCTCGGCCTCAGGCGAATCTGGCATGTCGGCTATGACGGCGCATATCTGCTCGCTGGACTGACCTTCGCGGGGATTCTGTTTGCGTGGTGGGCCCGAATCCATCTTGGGCGGCTGTGGTCGGGCGCGATCACGCGCAAAGAAGGGCATCACATCGTCGATACGGGGCCCTACGGCCTCGTGCGCCATCCCATTTACACCGGACTCATTGCCGCGACTCTTACGACGGCGACCGCATCTGCGACGCCAACAGCGATCGCGGGGTTGATGTTTATCGCGCTGGGTCTCTGGATTAAGGCGCGCGCCGAAGAGCGTTTCCTTTCGACCGAGCTAGGACCGGAGGCGTACGCCGCTTATCAACGCCGCGTCCCTATGCTGGTGCCGTTCACTTAGCGCCACGGCCTGACCGGGCGCAACGACCTACTTTCCCCTGCATGAATGCCTCTTTTAGGGAGCCCGCCCATCGTGTATTAGGGATCCGTCAGCGCGTGATCGCCTGCCGCGCGGCTCGCTTAGGAAAGAAAACTGGCGGACGCCCGCCTCAACCCAGTTGAGAGGAGAACACGATGCGGACTCGAAAAGTTGTCAGCTTGAAGATTGGTGGACGAGGACTGCGAATCATTCCTGCGGCGGCTCTGGCCGCGTCACTTGGGATGCTCGCGCTCGGCGGATGCTCGTCGCAGAACGCTGACCAGCCAACTGAAAAGCCTATCGCTGCAAACTTCGCGCTCGAAAAATGCCAGCAGCTCGAACCGAACCTGTTCAAGTGTCCGGCCGTCGATCAACCGCTGTGCACGCCCGAATTCAATCGTACCGACGTAAACTGCGTGCGCATCGGCCCCAAGGGCAGCGTCTTCGTCCAGCGCGGCGGCATCACGCCATAGGCATAGCGGACAATTTCTCTCGCGATTGTCCCCCTTCCCGCTCGGGAAGGGGTTAGGGGTTAGGTTGCTCGCATCGTTCGCGATGCCCGATCGCAGCGCTCAGTCGTTGCGATTCCCTCGTTCATCTGACAATTCTTGAATCAGGTACCCCGCGATGAGCTGCCCCACCTGCAAAAAGTCGGCTGATCTATCGCAACGAAATCGCTCCCGCCCATTCTGCTCCGAGCGATGCCAGATGATCGATCTCGGCACCTGGCTCTCGGACGACGATGAGGCTGAAGACTCGAACCCTGCCGATCACGAGCATCCCGACGATCTGAAAAAACGCAGGCTCCTCAATTGAGCGACGCGGCGCCGCGGATTCATCCGACCTCCGTGATCGGTCCCGACGTCGAGCTGGCCGCCGGCGTCGATATCGGTCCGCTCTGCCTGCTCGACGGAAAGATTCGCATCGGCGCGCGCACCCGCCTGATTGGTCACGTCACGATTCTCGGCATCACGGAACTCGGCGCCGACAACGTGCTGCATCCGGGCGCGGTGATCGGCGACGAGCCGCAGGATCTCACCTACACCGGCGTCGCGCGCTCGGTGAAAATCGGCAGNNTGGGCGACGACAACTTCATGATGCAGAATGCGCACGTCGCGCACGATTGCCGCGTCGGCAACTCGACCATCATCGCCGGCGGCGCGCTGCTCGCCGGATGGGTCGAGCTGGGCGACCGCGCGCTGGTCTCGGGCAACTGCGTGGTGCATCAGTACACGCGCATCGGGCGGCTCGCGATGATGCGCGGGCTGTCCCGCACCAGCCGCGACGTCCCGCCGTTCTGCATAATGGACGGCACCCACACGCTCCGCGGCATCAACCTGGTAGGCCTAAAACGCGCCGGCATCCCGTCAAAATCGATCCACGCACTACGACACGTCTTCACAAGCCTGTTCGGAACTCGCCAAAATCTAAAACTGGCAATCGAACGATTAGAAAAATCCGCCGCCCTGGAACCCGAAGTAACCGAGTTACTGAATTTCATCAAAGCATCAAAACGAGGCGTAGCCTTCGGCCCCCACGACCCCCACTCCGATTCCGAATCCTGATCCGAAAAATACCTCGCCCGTTATTTTAGGGGAGTGTGTACTTGACGTGCGGTAAGACCACACTTCCCTTATTTTACGGGAGAGGAGGCCGACCGCATCGCGGTCGGCAGGAGGGTTCCGCAGCCATCCAACGATTCTCTCCGCGTGGACTCTAAGATTCTTCGGCTCATCTCTTGTGACACTCAGGCAAAATCACGTCTTGACATGAACGCGGCGAGTGGCTAATAGTGGTCATGTAGCGCAGTTAGTGACTGATTGCGGATTAGAAACGACTGATTAAAGAGGCCTCGAGGCATAAAGATATGAAAAAGCGAGAGATATGGCTTCCCGATGGAATCGACGAGATGGGGTCGGCAAAGGCGCGCGCTGAAGGGGTGGATGTTTCAACCTACTATGCGGGGCTGATATCCGACCATCTCCTAAACATATTGGACGTTAACGTTCAGGAGCAGGTTCGCGACCTTCATGGCCGGCTCGATCTCGCTCTCGAGACGGCCACGTCGGCATCTCAATCATCTCGTAACGACTTTCACACTGGCGAAGAGCTGGATGTGGAATCCCCCCAGTTCATCATTTCGGGGGGGAATATCAGACCGCGATATGTGGCTGGTTACATTCGAGACCCAAACGATCCTGACCGGCCTTATCTAGAGTGCGAGCATGCGTACTTGGAAGCGGTCGGGATTGGAAAGGGCGATGCTGTGCTGACAGATAACACAGGGGAGAATCCGAAATCCTCTCCGCCGACTGCAGGAACCTTCGAAAGAGTTTCGCCAGGGCAGGGCGAATATCTGATTTCCGCTAGCTTTGGTCACCTAAGCTTCGACGTCGCTAAAACCTTTCCCGGCTTTCCGATCAACTCAATCCGGTACGCACAGGAGGTCGTCAACGCGGCAACCAAAATTCCTGGTGTGGTTGCCAACGAGTACAAGAACAAAGCTGGTCAAAGGATTGGAATCGCGTTCAAGCCGAACTTCCTTATGATTGAAGCGCTCTTACAAAGGAAATCCGGTATTCGAGTCAGCCTTTACGGAGAACCCGAGCGGTTCAAGAACAAGCCAAGCGCCTTCGGCCCAGGTCGGGGGCGTTACAGCCGAATTGTGGTCACGACCAACGAAGATCTTCAGAAGCTGTTGCCGCTAGTCGATCTGGCTTACGAATTCAAATTTCCCGAGGAGAAAATCTGCATCTAGGGCGAGACGGAAACGCGGCTGAGAAAGCTGTGCTTTGGGAGGAATTATGAGAGTCAATGGTTTTGACACTGCGCCGTTTTATGAGGCCGTCCGCTGCGGTAGGCGGTCGTGCACCGGTTGCGGACAACATCCTGCGGGCTTCTTATTCCGCGGGCGATTCAAATGCGACCATGCACATGATCTCTGCAAGCGTTGTTATCGGAGCGCCATGTCGACTCTTCACGCGATGATTCTCGCCTCAATGCTTTAGTTCCGAGTATAGTGCCGCCCCGTCGAGCACGGCATCGGGATTCTTCGCTTCGCTCCGCAATGACACAAGAAAAAAAGACATAGAAAAAAGATGACACAAAAAGTGAGCAAGCGCGCGTTGTGCTGTAATCGCAGAACCCTCACCGCTGGCCGCGATGCGGCCAGCCGCCTCTCCCGTAAAGTAACGGGCGAGGTAAGATCCAGACGCCCGCCAAAAATTCCCAAAAAGAACCTGAGAGCAAAATGGCGTCCTCGCCATTTTGCGATTATCACTGGGTGCAGGGCTCAGCCCTGCCGAAGGAAGCGTGAAACCCACCGCGGGTTTCACATACAATCACGTTCTTCGCCGATTGCCCCCACGCTCAACCCCTGAAACAATTACTACGCAATGCGCATTCGTCCTCGATTCTTCATCGGCGGCGCCTTGATCGTCCTCGCGATCGGCTACCTCATCTTTAGCTCGATTCGCACCACCTCCGAGTACTACCTCACTGTCCCCGAAGTAGCCGCGCGCCAGACCGAACTCGGCGGACAGGCGATTCGCGTCGCGGGCCGCGTCAAGCCGGGCAACATCGCATGGGATCCGAATTCGCTCACACTCAAATTTGAAATCGCACCGATTCCCGACATCGACGCGTCCGGTGCGCCGGTCAAACCCGTTTCCGTTGTAGCGTCCGATCCCGTCTCGTTCCGCGTCATAGCTGCCGGTGAGCCCAAGCCCGACATGTTCGCGCCCGGTCGCGACGTTATTGTCGAGGGCAAGCTCACCCCCGACGGCGCGATTGCCGCGAGCCAGGTCATGACGAGTTGCCCTTCCAAGTACCGCCCCAAGCAAGCACAATAGCAGCGGGTTTTTATGCCCCAACTTGGCAAACTCGCGCTCGCGATTGCGCTGATTCTCGCCGTCTATTCCATCGTCGCGAACATTTACGGCACGCGCCGCAATGCGCCCGACTTCGTCGTCAGCGCCCGCCACGCGATCTGGGCGATGTGCGCGATGGTCACCATCGCCGTCGTCGTGCTGTGGATCTCGCTGCTGCACAGCGATTTCTCGCTCGAATACGTCGCCGCATACTCGAGCACCACGCTTCCGACCGTTTACAAATTCACTTCGCTATGGGGCGGGCAGCAGGGCTCGTTGCTCTTTTGGACGTGGCTCTTGTCGATCTTCACGTCGATCGCCGCGTTCCAGAACCGCCGCCGCAATCCCGAGATCGCGCCGTATGCGCTCGCGGTGCTGGCCGGCGTCGCAATCTTTTTTCTGCTGATGCTGAACTTCGTCACGCGTCCATTCGATCTGCTCGCGACCGTCCCCGCTGAAGGCTCCGACCTGAATCCGTTGCTGCAGAACTACTGGATGGCGATACATCCGCCGTCGCTCTACACCGGCTACGTCAGCGCCACCGTGCCATTCGCATTCGGCGCCGCCGCTCTTATTACCGGCAAACTTGACGACGGATGGATTCGCTCGACTCGCCGCTGGGCGATTTTTTCCTGGTTCTTTCTCACGCTCGGCAACATGTTCGGCGCGCGATGGGCTTACGAAGTCCTTGGCTGGGGCGGTTACTGGGCGTGGGACCCGGTCGAGAACGCCGCCTTCATGCCGTGGCTCGTGATGACCGCGTACCTGCATTCGGTGATGATCCAGGAACGCAAGGACATGCTCAAAGTCTGGAACCTGTCGCTGATCGGCCTCGCATTCGGCCTGACGCTGTTCGGGACTTTCATCACGCGCAGCGGCGTCATTTCGTCGGTGCATTCGTTCACCCAGTCCGGCCTCGGCCCGTATTTTCTGAGCTTCCTGATAACGGTGACGCTCGCATATACCGCGCTTTTAATTTTCCGCTCGAAACAACTGCGCAGTCCCGCCGAATTCGAGTCGTACCTGTCGCGCGAGGCTGCGTTCCTGTTCAACAATCTGATGCTGGTCGGCATCGCATTCGCAGTTTTCTGGGGCACGATCTTTCCGGTGCTGTCGGAAGCCGTGCGCGGCGTGAAAATCACGGTCGGACCTCCCTTCTTCAATCGCGTCAACGGCCCGCTCGCCCTCGGCCTCGTCTTCCTGATGGGAATCGGGCCGCTGATCGCATGGCGCCGCACGACGACCAGCAATCTCGTCCGGAGTTTCGCCGCGCCCGTCGCAATCGGCGTCGCCACCGGAATCGTCGCAGCGCTCGGCGGCATCCGCCAATGGTACGTGCTGACCGCGTTCTCGCTCGCCGCGTTCGTGATCGGTACCGTGCTCGTCGAATTTCGCCGCGGGATGAACGCGCGACGTCACATGGTCTCGGAGCCGCGCGCCAAAGCTCTCGTCAATCTCGTCGCCAAGAACAACCGGCGCTACGGCGGCTATATCATTCACATCGGCACCATCGTCGCCTTCGTTGGAATCGTCGGCTCGTCGTTCTTCCGAACCGAAGTGAAAAAGAGCGTACACGCCGGCGAGAGCTTCACGATCGGTTCGTACACGCTGCGCTTCCAGGGTCTGGAGCAGACCGACACGCCTCATCTCGAGAGCGCGACCGCGCTGGTTGAAGTGCTGCGTCCTGACGGCCGCGAGATCACCGTGATGTCGCCGGCGAAGCTGTTCTTCAAACGTCCGCAGCAGCCCGCGACCAAGGTCGCAATCCGCTCGACGCCCTTCAGCGACCTCTACGTCGTGCTCGCGGGCATCGACGACAGCGGCCAGACCGCGACCTTCGAAGTGTTCCTGACACCGCTCGTCTTCTGGCTATGGGCCGGCGGCCTGATGATGGTCCTCGGCACCGTTGTCGTGATGTGGCCGAACGTGCGCGAGCGCGCCGCAATCGCAACCGCACTCAGCCGGCAATCGACCGACGCCCGCGAACTCGCCGACGCCGCGCCCGGAGGTGATTGAGTCCGTGCGCGCAAAACTAACCCTCGCCTCATCGCTCGTATTCTTCGTCGTAGCGCTCTTCGCTTTTTTTTCTCCTGAACTTTCGAACGTTTCACGTGAAACATTTGCTGCCGAAAACCCAACGAATTCGCAGGTTTCCGAGGGTCTGACCTGCCAATGCGGCTGCGGTTTGACAGTAGCTAACTGCAACATGCCGACCTGCGGCTTCTCAGTTCCGATGCGCCGCGAGATCGACCGAATGATCGGCGAGGGCAAGACTCGCGCGCAGATAATCGCCTTCTATCGGCAACAGTACGGAGAGAAAGTTTTGTCTGCGCCGACCACCGAGGGCTTCAACCTCCTCGCGTGGACGATGCCGTTCATCGCGCTCGTCCTCGGCGGCGGCGCGATGGTGCTCGCGGTCGGGCGATGGCACTCGCATCAACCATCCGCGCCTTCGGACTCGAACCCGGCCACGCCGCCGGCGACTTTCGATCCCGAACTCAGGCGCAAACTCGAAAAAGAACTCGAGGAGCGCAGGTAGCCGGATGTTCATCCTCGCTGCCGCGCTGATCGTCGCCGGAGTCGCGCTGTTCGTCGCCGCTCCACTCGGCATGGGGCTCGTCGGAGCGCGCGCGAAATCAACGGGCCAGCTTCAAGTCGAACGCCACGAGCATGAACGCGCGCTGGCAGTGCAGGGTCTTCGCGAACTCGAATTCGATCGCGAGATGGGCAAGCTGTCCGACGCCGACTACCAGTCGATGCACAAAGCGCTCGAGGATCGAGCGCTGACTGCGATGGCTGCGATCGAGAAAATTCGCGACCAGGCCGCCAATGCGAAGAAGCCGATTGTCACTCCGCTGACGCCGCGCAAACTCGCGCCGGCGCCGCGCCGCATCGATCCGATACCGACGCTCGTCGTGCACATGGATCCGCCACGCCCGCAGCCGACGCCGCAGCAGACTTCGTCGGCGTCGCACAAAATAACTTTCTGCCCACAATGCGGAATGCGCGCCGCGCCCGACTCGAAGTTCTGCGCGCAATGCGGCATCGCGATCAAGCCGCTCCCCGGCGCGATCGCCCGGTCCGAGTAATGTCGGCGCCGGTCGTCGAGACTCACCGCCTCGCAAAGACTTACGGTCTGTCGCCGGTGCTCCGCGACCTCGATCTGCGGCTGCTGGCGGGCGCTGGTGCATTCGTGATTGGAGGCAACGGCGCGGGAAAATCCACGCTGCTGCGAATCCTCGCGGGACTCGAAGCACCGAGCGCAGGCCACGCGCTGGTCTTCGGACAGGACACGCGCAACCTCGCGGCGCGTTACCGGCGACGACTCGGCATGATGGCGCATCAGAGCTACCTCTATCCGAATCTGACCGCGCGCGAGAACCTGGAGTTCTTCGCCGAACTGTATTCGCTCGCCGGCCCGCGCACGTCCGCCGAAAATTGGCTCGCGCGCGTCGGGTTGGCCGATGCCGCTGACGCACGTTTGCGTACATTCTCACGCGGGATGGAGCAGCGTCTCTCGGCCGCGCGCGCGATGCTTCACGAGCCCGCGCTGTTGTTGTTGGACGAGCCGTTCGCATCGCTCGATCATGAGGGCGTTGAAATAATGGCATCGTTGATTCGCGCCGCGATCGAGCGTGGCGCCGCTGTCATCGCGACCGCACATGCCGTTCCAGAAATCGAAGGCGTCGAGTTTGCGGTGTACGAAATCTCGCGCGGCCGGCTGACCGAGCACGCGCACAAGGAGGAGGTCCGGCTCGCCGGGCGACTGCGCTCGCTGCTGGGCAGATAGACGTGTCAGGATTTGCCGCCGTGCTGCGCAAAGACCTGCGCCTCGAGCTTCGCAGCGGCGAGAGCACGCTCGCGCTGCTCGCGCTGTCGATGCTGGTGCTGGTGGTGCTGGTCTTCGCGCTCGACGCGGCGCGCGTCCGCAGCGTTGATGCGGCGGCGGGCGCGTTGTGGGTCGCGATGGTGTTTGCGGGAATGCTCGGCGCGAATCGCGCGCTGCTCGCCGAGCGCGACAACAGCGCTATTCGCGGCCTGCTGCTGAGCCCGCTCGATCCCGGCACGCTTTACGCCGCCAAACTCGCCGCCGCGTTGATCTTCATGGCAGTCGCGGAAGTCGGCGCGGTCATCCTGATGGTGTTGTTCTTCAATCTCGAATTCGACGAATCGATCGCGCGCCTCGC
>PMOH01000385.1 GCA_003161515.1 Deltaproteobacteria bacterium | reverse complement strand
AGTTCACGCCCGACCTGATGCCCTCGGACATCATCGGCACGCAGGTGCTGACCGAGTCCGACGGCCTGCGCGAGTTCCAGTTCAAGCCGGGGCCGATTTTCGCGCATATGGTGCTTGGCGACGAGATCAATCGCGCAACGCCGAAGACGCAATCGGCTGTGCTCGAGGCGATGGAAGAGCATCAGGTCACCGTCTTCGGCACCACCTACGTGCTCGATCCGCCGTATATCGTGCTCGCCACCCAAAATCCGATCGAGCTCGAAGGCACCTATCCGCTGCCCGAGGCGCAGATGGATCGGTTCATCTTCAAAGTCGTGATGGGATCGCCCAAGCCCGACGAGCTGCGCGAAATTCTCAACCGCACCACCGGCACCGCGCAAAACAAGATTCAGCCGCTGTTCGAACCGTCGCACGCGCCGCGCGCGATCGAGGATCTCAAGGCGCTGGTGCGCGAGGTGATGGTGGCCGAGCCGCTCGAGCGTTACATCATCAGCGTGATCGGCGGATGCACGCCCGGCGGTCCCGGCGCGATTCCCGAGGTCTCGCAATATTTGCGCTTCGGCCCGAGTCCGCGCGGTGCGCAGGCCTTGATTCTGTGCGCCAAGGTTAACGCGTTGCTCGCGGGCCGNNTCTTCCGAATCGATCCTCGAGCAGGTGATAAAGCGGCTCAAGAAGCCGCGCACGTAGCCGATGTTCGGACTGCCCGATGAGTTCACGCCGGGTTTTCTTGCCCGGCTCGAAAAGCTCCGGATCAGAACCCGCCAGCGCTATGCCGGGATTGGCCGGGGCATGCACCTGTCGCCGAAGCGCGGCTCGTCGCTCGAGTTCAACGACTACCGCCATTACTCGCCCGGCGACGACTTCCGCTACATCGACTGGGGCCTCTACGGCCGCAGCGACAAACTCTACATCAAGCTTTTCCAGGAAGAGGAAGATCTCCTGACGTACATTTTCGTCGACGCGAGCGCGTCGATGGGCTATCCGGCGGGCGATCGCAAATTTGAATCCGCGATGCTGACCGCGCTCGCGCTCGCGTACGTCGCACTGGCCAGCGGCGATCGCGTGATGCTGCGCGTGCTTGGCGGCGTTGGCGCGAAGGTCAATCCGTCTTTCGTCACCGGGCGACATCGAGTGGTCGAGCTTGCGCGCCGTCTCGCCGATCTCAAGCCGGGCGGCCAGTTCGATTTTGCGGCTTCGCTGGCGACCGAACTGCTCTCGATTCGACGCGCCGGCAAGGTGTTTATTGTTTCGGATTTCCTGATGCTACTCAATTCGGTCACCCGCGGGCTCGGAATGTTCACCGCGGCTTCGATGGATCTCACGGCGGTGCAGATTCTCGGCGGCCGCGAGCTCAATGGACAAGGGCTCGACGGCGACGTCGAGGTCATCGATTCGGAATCGGGCGAGCGGCTGCGCGTATCGATCGGCGAGCGCGAGCGCAAACAATATCGCGACACGATGAACCGTCTCACGCGTGAAATAAAATCGTTCTGCCTCAAACGCGGACTGCATTACTCGCTCTATACGACCGACCAGGATTTCCAGCAATTTTTCGTCCGCGCGACGCGCGAGCTCGGACTCGCGCATTGAAGAGCTGACCATGGGACTCCTCTATCCCGGCGCGCTGATATTTTTCGCCCTCGTCCCGGCGCTGGTGCTGGCGTACCTGGCCAGAGAGCGGCCATCGCGCGTGACGGTCTCGAGCGTGCTGGCGTTCCGCGCGCTCCGTGGCTTCCGGCGCGAGCGTTTCGGCGGATGGCCACGGCTGGACTGGATGTTCTTCGCCGAGATTTTAATCCTGAGCCTGGTGGTGCTCGCGATGGCGGGGCCATTCATCTGGAAGAGAACCACCCCGCTCGCAGTGGTGATCGACAATTCCGCCGCGATGCAGGCGTTGACACCCTCGGGGAAAAGCCGTTTCGAGATCGCTCGCAAAAAGCTGGATGCCGCGTTGGCGGTCGAGAATAGCGGCAGCGAAACTTCCGTTTACATCACCGCGCCGCAGCCGCGCCGCGTGGCGCCGCCGTTCACTACGCTGACCGAGGCGCGATTGGCGCTGTCGCGAATCAAGCCGAGCGACGCGCCCAACGATCAAACGACGCTCGAGAACTTTCTCAGCAACCTCGCGTCTGAGGCGCGCGTCGCCAAGGTGATCTTTGCCGGCGCCAACGCGTTGGCTACGCCGGTTCCCGCGCGGATTCATCCGATCGCGGTGGGCGACGCGGTCGCGAACGCCGCGATTGGATCGTTCACGCTGAGGCGCGAAGTCCTTGGCGCGGAAGCACTTCATGCGAGCCTGACGATCGCGAACTTCAGCCCTCAAACGCGCACTCTGCAAATTGTCGTGACCGGCGACGGCAAGGAAGTCGCGCACGCCAAGGAAGCGCTCGGCGCGCGCGAGACCGCCACGCTCGAATTCCCCGCGATTCCGCCCGCGCTCATCTACGAGGCGAAACTCGCGCCCGACGACGCACTCGCGCTCGACAACGTTGCCTACGCGACCGCCGGCTCGGTCAAGAACGTGTCGATTCTCTTCATCAGTCCGACCCCCGCCGATGCCGGAGGACTGAATTCGATTCCCGGCGTCGCGGTCACTCCCAAGAGTCCCGATTCGTACTCACCTGACGAGCTAGGCAATTTCGATCTCGCCATTTTCGAATACGCCACGCCCAAGGAAATCCCCGCGGTGAACACGATGCTGGTGATGCCGCCGCCGGGCGATCCGGTTTTTGGATTGACGGTGACGCCGACCTCGAAGGTCGAGATTGCCGGATGGCGCACGACCGACACGCTCACCGACTCGGTGAATTTCCGGCTGCTGAGTCTGCGCGGCGGCGAATATTTCGGGACGCATCCGTGGATGAGCCAGGTGGTCGGCGGCGACGGCGGCGCGCTGCTGCTCAAGGGCGAGCGCGGCGCGCATCGTTTTGTTGCTACTGGTTTCAATCCGTTCCCGTATCTTGGCAAGCGCAATCTGCCGATGTCGGTGCTGACGCTCAATGCGATCAGCTATCTCGCCGGTCTGGGCTCGAGCAGCGGCGGCTATCGGACCGGACAGCCGTGGCTGGCGCCGGCGGGCGTCGAGCGCGTGATACTGCCGTCGGGAAAAAAGAAGGCCGCTCACCCCGGCACGCTTTTCACTGATGTGTCGGAGCAGGGAGTTTACGAACTCGTCGGGCCGGGCGGGGCTCAGACTCCGCGCGCCGTCAACCTTGCCGATTTGACTGAGTCGGATCTCTCCAGCTCGCCTCTGCTCAAAGTCGAAGCCGCAAATTCGGGTGCCGCGGCCGCGCCGGTGATGGAGAAATCTTCGCTGAGCGACTATCTGCTGTTCGCGATCATCCTGCTGGCCGCTCTGGAAGCCTTCATCGTCTATCGACGCCGACGACTCGCCGAGGCCGCCCTGTGATTCCCGCATTCTTCCCTCATAATTTGCCGCACGACTTGACGTTTGCGCATCGCGAGCTGCTCTATCTGCTCGCGCTGCCTGCCATCGTGCTGTTGTGGGGCATTGTCAATGCGCGCGAGCTGCGCCGCGTGTTTGCGCCGCTGATGCGCGCGATAGTGCTCGCGCTGTTCGTCGTCGCGCTCGCCAATCCTCAGCAGGTGATGCGTTCCGAGGGCGCGGCGCGGCCGGCGATCGTGGATGCGAGCGCGAGTATCACGCCCGCGATGCGCGCGTGGACCCTCAAACTGCTGCGCGACGACCTTGGTCTGCGCGCGGGAGATCCCGCATACATGTTCGCGACCAGCGCGGCGCCTCAATCGATCGGCGCGGTCGAATCGGCATTCGCCAACAACATCGGATGCGCCGAATGCGGGCCCGGTGCGACCGATCTTGAAAGTGCGCTTTACCGAATCGCCGCCGATCCCGACGCGCATGGCGGGCCGGCCGTGATGGTCACCGACGGATGGCAGAATCGGGGCGACGCCGAGCGTGCGATCAGCGCAATCGTCAACGCGGAGATTCGCCTCGACATCTTTACGCCGCCCGGTGCACGATCGATTCCCAATGTCGCGATGACGGCGCTGTCGCTTCCGCCCGCGCTCGAGAAGGCTGCACCGTTTGAGCTCGGCGTCACGATGGAAAATCTCAACGACCGTCCGGTGACCGGGACGATCGCAATCACCCGTGACGGCGCGTTGATCGATCAGCGCAAAGTTACGCTGGCGCGCGGATCGCAGCGCTTCGACTTCCCTGTGCACACTGAAACCGTGGGACTCGCTTCGTACGGCGCGTCGTTCAAACCTGACAATCCCGCACAGGACGCGTACCTCGAGGACGACTCGCTGAAAGGATGGGTCGGAGTGGGCACGCGGCGCAAAGTTCTGATTCTTACCGACAGCGCGAAGGACGCAAATTATCTCGGCACCGTCGTCAATCGGTTGGGGCTCGAACCGACCGTGGTGCCGGTCACCGGCGGCAGTTGGGACGGAACCGTCGCGGGTTACGACGCGGTGCTGATCAACAACGTGCCGAGCGAGCGGATCGCGCCGGCCGCGCAGGACGCGATGATTGCGTACGTGAATCGCGGCGGATCGCTCGCGATGGTCGGCGGGGATTCGAGCTTCGGTCTTGGCGGTTACGCGGACAGTCCGCTCGCGGCGGTGATGCCGGTGACGATGAAGCCGCCGCAGCACAAGGAGAAGAAGCGCGCGCTGGTTTTGATTATCGACAAGTCGGGATCGATGGGCCGCAACGAAAAACTCACCTACGCCAAGGCCGCGGCCGAGACTGTCACGCGAAATCTCAAGGACAACGATCTGATCGGCGTCATTGGATTCGACTCGCAGCCGTTCGTCGTCATCCCGTTGCAGTCGGTCGGTCAGAGCCGCGGATATTTCAAGCAGATGATCGACCGGCTCGTCGCTCATGGCCAGACTTTCCTGATTCCCGCGCTGAAGGAGGCTGAACGCACGCTCGGCAACAGCGGCGCGCAGGTCAAGCACGTCGTGGTTCTTACCGACGGCGAGACCGGCGGCACACCCGAGATGTACTACGACCTGGTCTCGCGGATGCATCACGACGCCGACACGACAATCTCGACGGTGGCGGTCGGCACCGAGGCCAACGTCGATCTGCTGCAGGCGATCGCGAAATACGGTGGCGGCTCGTACTATCAGACCGACAATCCGAAAAATCTGCCGGAGCTTTTCGTCGAGGATTTCAAGGCGCACGGCGGCGAGATCACGATGGTCGAAAAGGAATTCACACCGCGCACCGAAAGTCCCGACGCGGTTCTGAAAGACCTCGCGTCGCGCCAGATGCCGCCGCTCAAGGGCTACGTCTCCACCGAGATCAAGCCGCGCGCAACGATGGACATGTACGTCGAGCGGAGCGGCACGCGCGAGCCGGTTATCGCAAGCTGGAGATACGGCGCGGGCAAGGTGATGGCGGTGACGACCGACGCGAGCGGGCGCTGGTCGGGGACGTGGGTCACTGCGAACCTGTTCGCGCCGCTGTGGGATCGGCTGCTCGCGTGGATGAC
>PMOH01000097.1 GCA_003161515.1 Deltaproteobacteria bacterium | reverse complement strand
GCGTTCGCGGGCACATTCAGCTTGCCCGCCATCTTGACCTCAGCGGCTTGCACAAATCCGCCAATAGCTACTGCAATAGCCAGTGCGGCGATCGCGCGATGTCCTGGGTTACCCACTCAATAATCACCGATACGCGCGCGCAGCCTCAATCGGCCAGGTCGCGATTACTTCGTCGCCCCGGACTACATAGTACTCAGTGTGCAGATTAATCGTCGTATCGTTGTGGCTGGGAACTATCTCGATTTTCGATCCAGGCTCGAGACTGCTCTCGCCCGCCGCAAGATGTCCGTGCTCCTCGGACAGCCCCGCTACCTTGATCTCGGTGCCTTTGACCATCGGTGGACCAAATTCGTTAGTCAGCGATTTCATTCCCGCGTCGATTATCGCCCGCGCGCCGCGCCGCGAAATGACCGTCGCCAGCAGCGTCAGCGCCGAACGACCCAGATCCGGCCGCACCTTGCGATATGCGCCATCCATGAAAACGTACGACCCCGCCTGCACTTCAGTTACATGGGGCCAGGCGCCTGCGATGTCGAATGTGCCGGTCCCGCCCGCGCTCACAATTTCCGGCACGAGCCCCGCGCTGCGTAACGCTTCGACGTGCCGGCTCAGCATGGTCAAAGCCTCACGCGCCGTTGCGATTCGCTTTTCAGTATTCGGAAGCAGCACTGCATGGCCTTCATAACCCATCACTCCGCGATAGTTGAGCCCGGCGCGCTTCGCCTGCCGTACCAACTCGACTGTTTCCTCCGGAGTTTCGGTGCCGCATCGATGCATCCCGGTATCGACTTCGATTATCACGTCGGCCGCGCGCCCGGCCCGCGCTGCTCCCGCTTCGAACTCGCGCACGTTGAACTCGCTCTCGATCGTTCCGATCAAACTGATCCGCGTCGCCGCTTTGAAGAACCGATCGATCTTGGCGGCTCCCGCAATTTGATTTGCGAGCAGCACTGGACCGAGTCCGGCGCGCGCCAGCACTTCGACCTCGCCAAGTTTCGACGCCGTAATTCCGATTGCTCCGGCCGCGAGCTGTCGCCGCGCGATCTCAGTTGTCTTCGGCGTCTTGAAATGCGGTCTGAGCTTCTGCGGACGCGTCGCGAAGTACTCGCCCATCGTGCGAATATTTTCCTCGACGACGTCGAGGTCGAGAATCAATGCGGGCGTATCGATATCGCGCTTCGTCATCGCAACACTCCGACACCATTCATGGAATCTTCTGCTGCAACAATTCCTGCGCCCGCGCGGCTCGCCATTTCACCAGCCGCTCGCCAAGCTTCGCATCGCCGAGTGCGATTATCTGCGCCGCCATCAGGCCGGCATTCGCCGCGCCGGCTTTGCCAATCGCCATCGTCGCGACCGGCACGCCTTTGGGCATCTGCACGATTGACAGCAGCGAATCGATTCCGTTGAGCGACGTCGTCGGCATCGGCACGCCAATGACGGGCAGAATAGTTTTCGCCGCGACCACGCCCGCAAGATGCGCCGCGCCGCCTGCGCCTGCGATTATCACGCGCAGTCCGCGACCCGCCGCCTTCGCGGAATATTCCAAAGTGATGTCAGGCGTGCGATGCGCCGACATTATTCGAACTTCATGCGGTACTTGAAGTTCTTCCATGACCTCGGCCGCCGCCGCCATGTACTCCCAGTCGCTCTTGCTGCCCATGATCACGCCGACGATCGGCTCTTTGCTGTCTGCCATTGTAGTCCCTCGTACGCAGCAGGCTGATTCTCAACTGGTCGCATGTCAAGCCGCCGCCGGTATGAGCGCCGCGAATAATTCGGCACAATGTACTCGCGATGGCGACGCCGATTCCGATCAATCAGTGCGAGTTCACAATTGCCGAAGTCGTCGAGGCCACCTGCGGCACTCTCGTTGGCGCTTCCACCTCGTCGAGCATCACGGGCAGCGCTCGCGGCGTCAGCATCGATACGCGCTCGATTTCGCCGGGTGCGATATTCGTCGCGCTGCACGGCGCCGGCACGGACGGTCACGACTATCTCGCGCAAGCCGCCGCACGCGGCGCTGCAGCGGCGATAGTCGAGAACGGCCGTCATCATCCTGCTCTCGATTGCATCAAGGTCGGCGATACTCTCGATGCCCTTGGCCGGCTCGCGCACCAGCATCTCGCGCGTACGCGTGCGGCGCGCCCGCTGCCCCTAATCGCAATCGGCGGCGCCGTCGGCAAGACCACCACCAAGGAACTCACCGCCGCAGTCGTTCGCGCGCTGTTCGGTTCCACGCTCTCGACACCGGGCAATCTCAACAATCTGATCGGCGTCCCGATGACGATTTTCACTTTGACCGGCGAGCATCACGCGGCCGTCCTCGAATGTGGCACCAACACCCGCGGCGAAATTCCGAAGCTTGCGCGAATCGTCGAGCCCGACGCAGCGATGGTCCTCAACGTCGATCTCGAACACAGCGAAGGTCTCGGCACGCTCGACGAAATCGCAGACGAAGAAGCCGCGCTGTTCTCGACAGTCCGTCGCTATGCAGTCGCGTCCGCCGACGAGCCGATGGTCCTGTCGCGGATTCCGAAACATCTGCGCCGAATCACATTTGGCAAATCGGCCGACGCTCGCGTGCGGCTCGTCAATCGAAGCGCGGGCGCCCGATCGCGCATCCGAGTCGAAATTGCGCGCGACCTGGTCGCCGCTGGAGTCGAGCCTTTCATCGAAACTGAAATTGCGCTGCTGGGCGAAGCCGCCGCGCTCAATTGCACCGCCTCAATTGCAGGAGTCGGTGCGATGCGTGCGGCGCCGCTCGAATCGCGGGAGCTCGATTCCATCGCCGAAGCGCTCGCGAGCGTTCACCCCGTCTCTGGCCGGCTCGCAAGCACTTCGATTAACGGCATCTTCGTGATCGACGATACCTACAACTCGAATCCGCGCTCGATTCGCGCCGCGCTCGCCGCCGCGCGCGAAGTCGCCGACGGCTTGGGCGCACGCCTCGTGATCGCGATGGGCGATATGCTCGAGCTGGGTGATCAGTCTGCGGCCGCGCATCAGGA
>PMOH01000365.1 GCA_003161515.1 Deltaproteobacteria bacterium | reverse complement strand
AACGAAATCGTCCACGGCATTCCGTCGAGCCGCAAATTGAAAGCCGGCGACATCGTCGGTCTCGATTTCGGCGTCGTGTACGAAGGCTTCTACGGCGACTCGGCCCGCACCGTCGCGGTCGGTCCGGTGCCGGAGCGCGTGACAAGGCTGCTGAATGTGACTCGCGACTCCTTATATGCGGGAATCGCACAGGCTCGCGCCGGCAATCGTATCAGCGATATCGCGCGCGCGGTGCAGGAGACGGTCGAGCGGGCCGGTTTTTCGGTGGTGACCGACTTCGCGGGCCATGGAATCGGCCGCCGGCTCCATGAAGATCCCCAAGTGCCGAACTATTTTCGCCCCGGGATGCCTAATCCGCGGCTGCGAGAGGGGATGGCGCTGGCGATCGAGCCGATGGTTAACGAGGGAAGCCCCGATTTGGAGATACTTTCCGACGGCTGGACTGCGGTGACGGCGGACGGTAAACTATCTGCCCACTTCGAGCATTCCATCGCAATCACCTCCAACGGACCGGAAATTTTAAGCGAACTGCACAATGTCTAAAGGCGACGCGATCGAAGTACAGGGGACGGTTCAGGAAGCCCTCCCCAACGCGGTGTTCAGAGTGACGCTCGACAACGGGCACAAGGTGTTGGCGCATATCTCGGGCAAAATGAGGATGCACTACATAAAAATCCTGGCCGGCGACAAGGTCACGGTGGAACTGTCTCCGTACGACCTGACCCGCGGCCGAATAACGTACCGGATGCGATAGAGATTCATATGAAGGTTCGAGCGTCGGTAAAGAAAATTTGTAAGAACTGCAAGGTCGTGCGGCGCGAAGGCGTCGTGCGAATCCTGTGCTCCAACCCGCGCCACAAACAGCGCCAGGGCTAGGAAGGGTTTTAATCCGATGGCACGCATAGCTGGAGTCGAACTCCCCAAGAATAAGCGGATGGATATAGCGCTCACCTATATCTATGGAATAGGCCGGCCGAGCGCGCTTAAGATTCTCGCCGCTGCGAAAGTCGATCCCGCGGTCAAGACCGACGACTTGTCGGCGGATCAGCAGGTTCACATCCGCCAGGTGATCGACACCGACTACGAAGTCGAAGGCGATTTGCGCCGCGATTTTCAGCAGTCGATCAAGCGCCTGATGGATCTCGGATGCTACCGCGGCATTCGGCATCGTCGTGGACTTCCGGTCCGCGGCCAGCGCACGCATACCAACGCACGCACGCGCAAAGGTCCGCGCAAAGTAGTAGCGGGCAAGAAGATGGCGCCCCCGAAGGGCTAACGCATAAAACGCAAACAGCTAAGGAAATTGTCGTCAATCTGTTAACAACAAAGTGGATTCACTGAAAAGAGAAAATGGCTGACGAAGAAATAAAAGAAAAAGCGACGCCCGAGAAAAAGGGCGCTGCTGCGACGCCCGCCGCTGCCGGCGCCGCTGGAGCACCGGTCCCTGCGCCGCGCCGCAAGAAGGTACGTCGCAACGTGCCCGAAGGCGTCGCGCATGTGCATGCGACCTTCAACAACACGATCGTGACGATCACCGATCAGCAAGGCACTGTGATCGCGTGGTCGAGCGCCGGATCGGTCGGCTTCAAGGGCTCGCGCAAAGGCACTCCGTACGCGGCGCAGATGGCGGCGGAGGCGTGCGCGCGGAAATGCTCGGAAGTCGGGATGCGCGCAGTTGTCGTTCATGTCAAAGGTCCGGGTGGTGGACGCGAATCCGCGGTTCGCGCGCTGCAAGCAGCCGGCCTGGGCGTCATCTCGATAAAAGACGTCACCCCGATACCGCACAACGGATGCCGTCCGCCAAAACGGCGCCGAGTCTGAACCGAAGTACACGCGAGTGAAGAAGGCTTAATCGAATGGCAAGGAACTTGGGACCAGTTTGTCGCCTCTGCCGGCGGGAAGGATTGAAACTCTTCCTTAAGGGAGAGCGATGCTACAGCGACAAGTGCGCGATCGAGCGGCGCAACTATCCGCCCGGCGCGCACGGACAGGCGCGCACGCGTTTTTCGGAATTCGCGATTCGGTTGCGCGAGAAGCAGAAGGTCAAGCGCATCTACGGGATGATGGAGCGGCAGTTCGCGGAGTACTTCGCGATGGCGGAGCGGATGGACGGAATCACCGGCGAGAACCTGCTGGTGCTGCTCGAGCGGCGCCTCGACAACGTGGTGTATCGTCTCGGCTTTGCGAGTTCGCTGGCGCAGGCGCGCCAGGTCGTTCGTCACGGGCATATTCACGTTAACGGCAAGAGAGTTACGATTCCCTCGAGTTTGATCGAGGTTGGCAGTGTAATCAGCGTGGCCGAGGCGAGCCGGACCAAGAAGGTGATCGTCGAGGCAATCGAGATGGCGCAGCGCCGCGGCGTACCGCCGTGGATGGCACTCGAGCGCGAACAATTCCGCGGCTCGCTCCGGTCGCTGCCGGCGCGCGCTGAACTGACGATGCCGATCAGCGAGAAGCTGATCGTCGAGCATTACTCAAGATAGAGCGGAGGCTACCGATTCGGCGTCCCGGTCCGTGGTGGACCTGTGTGGGCGCGGGAAATCCATCGGAAAAAAAGAGCACAGACTATGCAAAATGACTGGCGAGATCTGATCAAACCCAAGACTGTCGAGTTCGACGAGAAGGAAGTCACTCCTTCCTACGGCAAATTTTCCGCGGAACCGCTCGAACGCGGCTACGGAATCACCGTTGGCAACGCGCTGCGGCGCATCCTGCTGTCCACGCTGCCCGGCTACGCGATTACGGCAGTCAGGATCAAAAACGTCCTGCACGAGTTTTCAACTCTGGCCGGCGTGAAAGAGGACGTGACCGACATCGTCCTCAACCTCAAGGAAATCCGGCTGCGCCTGCATGAAGGCGAGCAGATTACTGCGACCCTCAAGGTCAAGGGCGAAGCGCAGGTCACCGCGCGCGATATCACCGGCGGCCCGAGCCTCGAAATTCTGACCCCCGACAAGCATATCGCGTCGCTCGACAAGGGCGCCGACCTCGATATGGAACTCGTCATCAAGCGCGGCCGCGGCTACGTCCCCGGCGAGCGCACCGAAGACGAGGAAACGATCGGCACGATTCGCCTCGACGCGATCTTCTCGCCGATTCGTAAAGTAAATTTCACTGTTACCAACGCGCGCGTCGGCCAACGCACCGACTACGACCGGCTCGCGCTCGAAATATGGACCGATGGCTCGATCAACCCGCGCGAGGCGCTGACCTACGCGGCGCGCGTGATGCGCGATCAGATGACGATTTTCGCGGGCGTCGAAGAAGAGGCCGAAGCACCGGCCGGCGCAGTCGAAGGCGGCGATACGCGACCTACGATGAGCGAGCTGCTCTATCGTCCGGTTGAGGGTCTGCCGATTTCCGTGCGCGCGTTCAATGGATTACAGAACGCCGACATCAAGTATATCGGCGAGCTGGTACAGCGCACCGAGCAGGACATGCTGAAGATAAAAAACTTCGGCCGCAAGTCGCTNNATCAAGGAAGTGCTGGCCGACATGGGCCTCTCGCTCGGCATGCGCCTGGAGAATCTGCCGCCGCGCGGCGAGCTCGACCGCATGTGGGAAGAGCAAGAACGCCGCGAGTCGGCTTAGATTCGGTTGGTAGGTTTGGAGAGTAACTGATGCGTCATCTTAATTCGGGCCGCAAGCTCAATCGCACCTCGGCGCATCGCAAGGCGCTGTTCAAGAACATGGTGCTCGCGCTGATCCGACACGAGCGGATCAAGACCACCGATCCGAAGGCCAAGGAACTGCGGCGCATCGCCGATCGGATGGTCACGCTCGGCAAGCAGAATGATCTGGCGGCGCGCCGGCGCGCGTTCGCGGCGTTGCAATCGCACGAGGCGGTCAAGAAACTGTTCGACGAGATCGCGCCGCGCTTCAAGGATCGCAACGGCGGCTACACCCGCGTGATCAAGTTCGGTCATCGCCGCGGCGATGCGACGATGATGTCGGTGATCGAGTTCACCGGACAGGAAGAGCAGACCAAGGCTAAGAAGCCGCGCAAGCGCTCGACCGCAAAGAAAGAAGGCGCGACCATCGAGCGTCCGCGTCGCGCCGCTGCAGCCGCCGGCTGATACAACTCGTAGACTGGTTTCTGTTCACCTGCTGTAATAGGCGCACGGACCTATTTCGCCGCATGAACTAATCAAATAGTACGGCTGAGTAGGACGCCCACGTTCTCAAAGGGGAGGCACCGGGCGCCTATGGATTCGTCACTGCCTTTCAGGCAGAGGACTCTGCTTACGCTCGCGTCGTTGGTCGCGATGGCTGGAGTCGCACTCGTTTGCGGTCCAGTGCATGCGGCGCCAACGCCGTTGCCCAATATCCTGCTGATCGTGATGGACGATATTGGCATCGATCAGTGGAAGCTGTTCGGATACGGCGGCGCAACTCCCGCGGCCACACCGAATATCGACGCGATCGCCGCGGCGGGAATCAAATTCCACAATCTCTGGACGATGCCCGCGTGCTCGAACGGTCGCGCCACGCTTTTCACCGGACGCTATCCGTTGCGCACTCACGTTTACACCGCGCTCGGCAACAATGATCTCGCGAACTTCATGGTCAATCCCGCCGAGGTAACCGCACCCAACCTGCTCAGGCAACGCGGTTACAAGAGCGCGCTGTTTGGCAAGTTCCACATGGGAATTCAGAGCAACAATCCTTACGGCTACGGCATGGTGCGCGCGTTCGGCTTCGATTACTTCTACGGATGGCTGGACGCTACCGGCGATCCCTCGTCGATCGACCAGACCGCCGGCGGCGTGTCTCCGCCCGGAACCTGGTCGTGCGGCTTCGTCCGCGATGCGAACCATGGCGGCGCGGATACGGGCGCTTGCTATAGCGCCAACAACACTTGCGCAGTGATTTCGAAAACTGGGGCGGAGGCGCCGGGTCGTGTATGCCGCGACAGTGGCGGCATCTTCGATCCAAACCAGCCGTGCGTCGGTCCGACTCCCGGCTACATCAACTTCGCCACGCTCAGTGGGCACTACGTTTCGCCGCTCACGATAAACAATGAGGACGGGTCAATCGAGCAATTGCCCTCGACGGACATTCGCGCGCGAACTTATCGCGGGACTGATCCAGTCGATGCGGCGATCGATTGGATCAATCAGCAGCCGACGAGTCAGCCGTGGATGGTCAGCCTGTCTTTCGCGACCGCTCACACGCCAGTCATGCAACCTCCGATTCAATTGCTGCCTCCGGCGGAAGCGGACACCAGCAACCTTGATTGCTCCAACTCGCTCGACCAAAGAGTCATAACCAACCAGATGGAAGAGGCGCTCGACAGCGAAGTCGGCCGGCTGCTGGTGGCAATCGGGCTTGCCAGCCACGGCCCGAATGGCCAGCTGATTTATCATCCGAATCAAACCAACACTGTGATCGTGATGGTGACCGACAATGGGAGCCTGGGGACCGTCGTCAAAGCGCCATTCGATGCTACCCAGGCGAAATCCAGTGTTTATCAAACCGGTGTATGGTGTCCCGGGATCGTCGCAGGTCCGCCGGTGAAAAAGCCCGGCCGCGAGGTGAATGCGATGGTGAATATCGCGGACCTCTATCAGTTGTTCGGTGAGCTCGCCGGGATCGACGTGCACCAGAGCGTACCGCGCACCGTGGATGCGCAGAGCCTTCTTCCGTATCTGGTGAACCCCGCGCAGCCGGCCATCCGCAAAACGAACTTTACCCAAATAGGCACGAACCTCCACGCCAACGGCGAGATCAACAGTCCGTGCCAATTCAACACTACCACTTGCTCGCAGATCGCTCCGACCAAAGGCGTGTGTGAGGACAATAGCGGGATATGGTGGGGTCCCGGCGCAACCGATCCGAGCACCGCAGGCATACCGGCGGACGGTTTGAAGCTGTGCTGTGACGTCGCCATCTGGCAGGCGAATCACGCCCAGACAATTTTGACCAACATCTATCCGCTCGAGGGGGTGGCAATCCGTAATGCCAACTACAAGGTAGTGGTCAACAGCTTCGAGGCCTACGACGCAACTTCGAACTCGTGCGTTGCGACGTCGCCCAAAGGGTTTTTCCGCATCAACGAAAACGTTCCTATCCCGAAGCTCGACACCACCGATTCCAATCTGTTGGCATCCGGCAACCCGCTCAATCGGGAACAGAAAAAGAACTACACCGCGTTGACGGCGCAGCTGGCGCAACTGTTGGCGTCGCAGCCTGCGTGTCCTGGCGACATCAACCTCGACGGCGTCGTGAACAACGCGGATATCGCAGACTGGGAATATTTCCAGGCGCTTTCAGGATTTTCTAGCTGGGCCGACGTTAACCTCGACGGACTGACAGACTCAGCCGACCTCGCAATCATCCTGCAACACCAGGGATCATGTCCTACCCCGCCGACCGCGGCCGCCCCGGGGTAGATTCAAATTTCTATTTGACACTCTCGAGCAGCTTCGCGCGGATCGCGATGTGCGCGCTCTTGAGCCCCGACAGGATTCCGTCTTCGAAGTTCCACTCGCCGCTCGCCATCAGGTCGGCGAAATCATTCGGATTGCGGATGTCCTCCGAGGTGAGCCCGGGATGAATCGCACGCGCCATCGCGAGCACCTTGCTTTCCTGTTGCGCGATCATCTCGAGCATCAGGCGGTCGATCAGCGCCAGTGTTTCCCGCGTGGCCATCCGCGAATCGTAACCCGTCTCGCAGCCGCTCCGCTACTTCAAATCCGCTAAGTTCTGAATCACGACGGGGATGAACTATTTAGCCTGATCACCGCGAATTTAACGTGCTACTCTCTGGCCGATGATCGATGCTCTCGCGAAAATCAGGCGCCGCCCCTTCTGTTCAGAAAAAATGAATTTTGACGGAACGAAACTACCCTTGGTGGTGAAGCCTCCCGAAGACCACTACAGGAGGTATGATCTCCTCTCCGCCAGAGAGCAAAGTAGCGCGCCGCGCGCAACTTTGCGCTTCTCACTGGGTGCAGGGGTCACCCCTGCCGCCCGCCGCGCAGGCGATTATTCTCTGACCTTCTTGGCGAGTGTGCGCTTTGATAATGTTGATGCACAGGCGGCAAAAAATATATGTCCAACGAACTTGTTGCTCCCGATAAATTTTTCCTGAACCGATTCGGCATGAACCACGGCGCGCTCGAGCGAATCCTCGGCAGCGCGCTCGAACGAAAGGCCGACTACGCCGATCTTTATTTCGAGTACAAGAGCGCGGAAGGGCTCGCGCTCGAAGAATCGATGGTGAATCACACCAGCAAGAGCGTCAGTCACGGCGTCGGCGTGCGCGTGTGCGCTGAGGATCGCACCGGCTACGCGTATTCCGATGAGGTCACGATCGACCGGATGCGCCTGGCGGCCGAGGCCGCCCGCGCGATTGCCGATCAGCGCGGCACGATGCCTGCCGCGGTGCAGGTCGGCGCTCCCGTCGCGCGTCACGCGCTCTACGATCTTCCGAGCACGCCGCTCGAGGTTCCGGTGCAGGAACGCGCGAAGCTGCTGAGCGAGATCGATCGAATCGTGCGCGCTCATGATCCGCGCGTGAAAAACGTGATGGCGTCGTTCGCGTGCGAGCAAAAAATCGTGATGATCGTGAAGAGCGACGGTCAGGTTGCTGCCGACGTGCAGCCGCTCTGCCGCCTCAACGTCACCGTGATCGCCGAGGACGGCAAGGGCCGCCAGATGGGCTCCTATGGCGGCGGCGGGCGCGTCGAGTGGAACTACTTTATTGAGAACGATCGATGGCGGGAGTACGCGCTCGAAGCTGCGCGGCAGGCGATCGTGAATCTCGACGCCGTCGATGCGCCCGCGGGCGAGACGGTCGTCGTGCTTGGACCAGGATGGCCCGGGATTCTGTTGCACGAAGCGATCGGTCACGGACTCGAAGGCGACTTCAACCGCAAGAAGACCTCCGCGTTCGCAGATCGAATCGGCCAAAAGGTCGCGAGCGAACTATGCACCGTGATCGACGACGGCACCATTCCAAATCGCCGCGGCAGCCTCAACGTTGACGACGAAGGCACGCCCACTTCGCGCACGGTGCTGATCGAAAAGGGAATCCTGCGCGGCTATCTACAGGATCGGATGAACGCGCGGCTGATGAAGATGGAGCCGACCGGCAATGGGCGGCGTGAGAGTTTCGCGCACTCCCCGATGCCCCGAATGACCAACACCTTCATGCTGAGCGGCGAATCGACGCCCGAGGACATTATTAAATCCGTGAAGAAAGGCCTCTACGCCGTTAACTTCGGCGGCGGTCAGGTCGATATCACCAACGGCAAATTTGTTTTCTCAGCGAGCGAGGCTTACCTGATCGAGGACGGCCAGGTGACGCGGCCGGTGAAGGGGGCGACGCTTATTGGCAACGGTCCCGACGTGCTGACTCGCGTCTCGATGGTCGGCAACGACCTCGCGCTTGATGCTGGCGTCGGCACTTGCGGCAAGGATGGCCAATCGGTGCCGGTGGGCGTGGGACTTCCGACGATTCGGATCGACGGCATAACGGTCGGCGGCACGCGCGCCTGAAAATTGAAATCACAGTGAGAGTAATCTGATGGCGACCGTTGATATTGAACTCGCCAACTGGGCGCTCGATGAAGCCCGGCGCAAAGGCGCCAGCGCTGCGGAAGTTCTGTGCGTCACGGCTGAATCGCTGGAAGCCGGCGTGCGCATGGGCGAAGTCGAGAAACTCAAGAGCTCGCGCGAGCGGCGGCTTGGGCTGCGCGTGTTTTGCGGAAAATCATCCGCGACCTCATCGACGGCGGAACTCGAGCGCGATTCGCTCGGCGCTTTCGTCGCGAATACGGTTGAGCTTGCGCGCTTGTCGGCTGCCGACCCATGGGCGGGACTGCCCGAACCTGCATTGCATCCGAAATCATTGCCCGAGCTTTCGCTGGCGGATCCCGACAGCGGAATAGTCAGCGCCGATCGCGCGCTCGAAATAGCGCGCACTGGTGAAAACGCGGCGCTGAAATTCGATCCGCGCATCAAAAATTCCGGTGGCGCCGAATTCAGCTCCGGACGCTACCGCGTGCTGTTCGCCAACAGCCAGGGCTTCTCCGGCGAATATTCGGGCACTTCGTACAGCCTGGTGGTCGCGCCGATCGCGCAGGACGGCGACGCGATGCAACAGGGCTACTGGTACACCTCGAACCGGCGCTTCGGAAAACTCGAAGATGCGGAATCGGTCGGCGTGACGTCGGCAAAGCGGGCCTTGCGCCGGCTCGGCGCCCGCAAGATCAAGACCACGCACGCACCGGTGGTCTTCGATCCCGACATGGCGGCCGGCTTGATTCGATCGATCGTCGGCGCCGCCTCGGGCCCCGCGTTATACAAGGGAGCTTCGTTTTTGCTCGGGCAGTTGCATAAAACGATCGCCGCTCCCGGCGTCACCATCGTTGACGACGCGTTGATTCCGGGCGGGCTCGGCTCCAAGCCCTTCGACGGCGAGGGGCTCCCGACCTCGCGCAAGAACGTGATCGACAAGGGCGTACTCGCCACTTATCTGCTCGACTGTTATTCCGCGCGCAAGCTCGGCCTCGCGCCCACCGGCAACGCCGCGCGCTCGGTCGGCGAGGCTCCGAGCGTCTCGACCACCAATCTGTATCTCGAGCCCGGAAGCTACACGCCCGCGCAGATAATCGGCTCCGTAAAGAATGGACTCTACCTGACTGAGACGATCGGTTTCGGCGTGAACATGGTCACCGGCGACTACTCGCGCGGCGCAGGCGGAATCTGGATCGAGAACGGCGAACTCGCCTACCCGGTGCAGGAAATCACGATCGCGGGCAACCTGAAAGACATGATCGCCGGGGTTGAAATGATCGGCAACGATCTTAACTGGCGCTCGTCCACCGTCGCACCGACGATCAAGATAGCCGAGATGACGATCGCCGGCGCCTGAGCGCGTGCGACGATAATTTTTTACCGGCATTTCCTCTTCGCTTGACCTACGAAGGCATCTGAGCTAACTATTTGTAGGGTTTAATTACACACCGGCCGTCATATGGTGCAGCCGATGGGGGAGATCTCTCTATGAATCTTCAGGTCTCGGCACAAGCTCAGGAAAGGCTGCTGTCCAAGCTCTCATCGATGGGACTTCCGCGCGCCGCGGCGGCCGCGCTGTTCGAGCGCCACATGCTCGTGCGTTATCCGAAAGGCGCCGAGCTGTTTACGATGGGATCGCCCGCCGACGTCGTCTTCGCGGTGCTGACCGGACTGGTCAAGGTCCACAGCTCGCGCGCCGGCAGCGACCCGGTCTTGGTCGAGCTCGCCGGTCCCGGCGATTTGGTCGGGTATGCCGATTTCGCGGACGCCGATGGCGCGCGTTCGCAGCTGTTCGAGGCGACCGCGCTGACCAATACCACCGTCGCGCTGTTCACCCGCCATCAAATTGTGGAAGTGCTCAAGAGCCTCGAGCCGGAAGCGTTGCTCAAGATCACCGAGGCGATCAATTCGATGTGGTCGTCGCTGGTTTACCGTTACGCGACGTTTTTGGGAATGTCGCTGCGCAA
>PMOH01000207.1:3071-6506 GCA_003161515.1 Deltaproteobacteria bacterium | reverse complement strand
TCCGCACTGGCGGCTCAAGGACGAAAAACTCCTGCGGAGCGGCCTTGAAAAGCATCAACATCGCCGCGGTGGTTATGTCGGCGCGAGTGAATGTATCACCGACCAGGTATTCGCGTCCGCTCAGGGTCTCCTTAAGACTCGTCAGGACCCTGGTGACCGTGAGCCTGCTCTGCTCTTCCTCGAATAGTGAGTATCCATACTTTTCCGCGAAGTACTTTCCGCTCTTTTGTGCATCGGGGTCATCGATGCGGAGCAGGCGCCCGGTGATCATCACGCGGCCATGAGGTCCCAGTGCGTTAAGCGCGACCTCTTCCCATAGCGTCGCCGTCGCGCGATCTTTCGCGGATTTGGGCAATAGCGCCGGCTCGGGCCTGGTATCTTCGAGCCATTCCAGGATTGCAGACGAGTCAGGAATCACCTTTCCATCGGCGAGCAAGACCGGCACCATGTTTTGGCCGGTTAATTTTTTAATTTTTTCTTCATCGACTCCCGTTTCGTAGTTTTCCTTCTCGTACGCCAGGCCTTTGAACTTCAACGCCCAACGGACGCGCTCGGACCAGGGCGATCCGTACATTGTGATCAACTTTGTTGTGCTCATGGCAGTCTCCTTTGAGTTTGGTCAGTAAGCTGCAAAGGCGTATGAGTTCTGATTATCTAACTTGAGGACCGCGGCCAATGGAGAAGGGTCTGAACTCTTTCTGAACTCTGTCTGAACTGGCTGAAGCATTGCGCCTATGCGCTTGCGCGCAGCCGCAGTAGAATCCGCGATCGGAACAAATGCCTGAAGATCTCTTTGAGTTTGACGATTTTGTGCTTGACCGCGGCGCCTATGAATTGCGCCGCGGCGATGAGGTCGTTCCGCTCCAGCGGATTCCGCTCGAGCTGCTATGCCTGCTGGTCGAACGGGGCGGACAGCAGCCTCGCGCGTAGACGTGCCGATGAAACCGAAACGGAGCTGTGGCCAAAGAGCGATGGAGTCCATTGCGCTAGAAGTTTGGAAGATCGGAGAACTTCTTGCGAACTATTAACTGTCCTACGGAAATGACTATAGCGGTCGACACGCCGAATGCCAGCATCCCATCCGTTGTCTCGAAGGGCCCCAACATTTTCCATGACGGGGACATGGCCACTTCACCGGTGCCCAGAGTGGTGTACAGCATCGCGGAGCTGTAGAAGGCAGCTGAAAGTTGGCCGAACTGACCGCACAAGACGAACACCACCGCCCAGATGAAGATCTCGACCAAATGCGCGGCTCCCGCGAGCACGATGGCACTCGATACGATTGTTACGTCTTGCCAAAACCAGACGCCGGTGCGTCCAAGTCGGTCGTGGTGGCGAATAAAACTTACGATCCCTACCAGGGCAATTGCCTCGACCACAATGGTAGCGAGGGTCATTACTAGACCGACCAGTAGCGGCAGTGCAATCGCGATCTCGAGTGTTGAAGAAGCGGCCATAGTGGTCATGCTCGGATCTGGACGAGCATCCGCCGGAAATGCATCAGAGCTATACCCTTAAAGACGACGCCGAGAACCGTTAGCTCCTCGACCTCAGACCGGCAGTTCTATTTTAATTTCTCAACGTAGAGAGTCACCCGGTCCATACTTTCTGACGGAGACCGACCTCCGAGAAAGTATTCAACCGCCACCACGGTGTAGGAATTCCAATGTTTCGGTTCGTCGAGCGGAAGGAAAATGCGCTCACCTATTTGCGGCATAAATCTAATCGAAGCAAGGGGCGCTTTGCCTACTTGCGTCTTTGTAGAAACGTCCAATAACTCCAGGTAGGTCTCGTTGTCAGTTGCCATGTGGCGTCCTCCAAAACTGAATTACAACATCTGTACGAAGTTCCCATTTTAAGAATCGACAATAGCGAAATTGGTGAACGGGCACTTCGCGAGCTTTCCCAGACATGGCCCGCGAAACGGGCGTAACCTGGCTGGTAGCCTGCCATCTTTAAGCGCCTGGCCCGCGCAGCGGCCCTTTATCCGGCTCGCGAAGTAGACGCACCGGCGCGGAAGCCCGCCGCTCGGTTGCCGACAGCTCAAGCGGCTTGCCCTTGCCGCGATGCGACATCCACTCAACAACTACAAAGAGCACCGGAACCAGGAAGATGGCGAAGGCGCTTGAGAAAATCATGCCGCTTATCGTGACCGTCCCGATGAGCTGGCGCGACTTTCCGCCAGCGCCAAGCGCATACCACAACGGAAACAGGCCGATGATGAACGCGAACGAGGTCATGAGAATCGGCCGCAGTCGCACACGCGCACCGCTGAGCGCCGCATCGACTATCGAGGCGCCTCTTCCCTCGCGCGACCGATCCTGCGGCGCCCAGCAACGCCGGGGTACGTCGCGATGAGCAGTTAAAGGCGACGGCGTCGTCGATCTAACCCGCCGATTCCCTTCCCTGTCCGACAACGCAATCGAGCTCATCCAACAGTGGAACGAAGCGAAGCCCCAACTGGAGAAGATCGTTTCAGACAGTGCGCCGGATGCAGCCTTGGCCAACGTGCGGCTGCTCGCCCCGGTAGCGCGACCCGGCAAGATCATGGCGATCGGTCTCAACTACGCGGACCACATCAAGGAGACAGGTCAAAAGATGCCGCCTCATCAAATCTGGTTCACCAAGGCGGTGACCTCGATCAACGGGCCGTTTGATCCCATCGAGCTGCCGATCGCTTCCGCGCAGGTTGATTACGAGGCGGAGCTGGTGGTGATTATCGGCAAGCGCTGCAAGCACGTTCCGAAGGAGAGCGCAGCCGATGTTGTATTCGACTATTGCGCCGGCAACGACGTGTCGGTCCGCGACTGGCAGATGCAGACCGCGCAAAGGGTGCTCGGCAAATCGTTCGATACGCACGCGCCCATCGGCCCCTGGATTGTTACCGCGGACGAGATTGGTGATCCCCACACGATGGGCATCCGCTGTTTCGTCAACGGCGAGCGGCGCCAGAATTCCAATACCAAGAACCTCGTGTTCAACGTGTACGACCAGATCGCGCACTTGAGCCGCGCCATGACGCTGGAACCCGGAGACATAATCTTTACGGGAACTCCAGGTGGCGTCGGGCTTGCGATGCAGCCGCCGCAGTGGCTCAAGGCAGGCGACAAGGTGCGTGTCGAGATAGATCGCATCGGATCCATCGAGGCTGAAATGCAGCCTGAGCGTGCAAGCCAGGCCGCTTCATCCTGGAGGTAAGAGTCAATGACGAACGGACTCGTAGAGACCGCGAGACGGATCGCGCCGGAGCTTGGGCAGACCGCCGCCGAGGACAATGCACTCCGAAGGCTCAGCGATCGCAGCTGGAATATCCTGATGGACAACGGCTTTTTGCGATCGCTGCAGCCAGCGCGATGGGGCGGGGGCGAAGCATCGCTGATGGAATTTGTCGACGCAACGATCGAGCTCGCGCGCGTTTCGCCTTCCGCTGCATGG
>PMOH01000207.1:0-3034 GCA_003161515.1 Deltaproteobacteria bacterium | reverse complement strand
TCTTTCTCGTCTGGATGCGATCATTGTCACGGTGTGATGCTGGGAGCGATTTGCGGCACCCTCGACGTGCTGGGCAGACCGGTACCGGACTTCAGGTCTTTTCTCTTGCTGGGCGATCAATATCGCATTGACGACAACTGGCATGTTGCAGGACTCAAGGGCACCGGCAGCAAAGACATCATTGTCGAAAACGCTTTCGTACCTGAGTATCGATCTCAGTCACACATCGACTACGCGATGAATGCGCCGCTGCCGGGGCAGGAGCGCAACAGCGGCCCGCTTTATCGATTACCCTGGTCGGTAGTTTTTAACACGGCGCTGGTTGCTTCGATGCTGGGTGCTTCGCGCGGGTTCGTCGATGCATGGATTTCGCAGACGCGGGACCGCAAGTTGAGCTTGGGCGGAAGGGCGGCCGACGATGCTCTCATGCAGCGGCGGCTCGCCGAGGCGATCTGGCTGATCGACGTCACGATCACGCGACTGCGAACCGACATAGCGGAATTGTGGCAGATGGCGCAGGACCGCGCGCCGGTTCCGATGCAACTCAGGGCGCAGGTGCGCTGGAACATGAACCGCGGATGCGAGTTGGTCGCGCAGGCGATCAACGATCTGTTCCGGGCGTCAACTGGACGCGCGGTGTTCGTCGATCACCCGCTACAACAGCGCTTTCAAGACATCCAGGCGGCGATGGCGCACGCGTACCTGTCTCCGGATCCGCTTGCAAAGGCGGTCGGCGGATATCTGTTGGGTACATCGCAGCCCGAATTTGTCCTCTAACAGGTGTTGATGAAAGGGCGGAATTTTCTGCGCTCCACCACACTATTGTGCTTGTTGCTGAGCGTGGCTCCGGCGCAAGCGCAACAAGCCTCGACCCCCGCGCCGTCGCCGAGCGCCATGACCGATCAGCCGTTGGCAATCAGCGTCCACAATCCGTTCGAGGATTTCGTCAAAGTTCCGATTGAGTCCGACACCGGATTTCAACTGGGTAGGGATCGCAAAGTCGGCGACGCGGTGAACATCGAGCCGCTGCTGCCGTTCTCGCTGAATCAGGCTCTCGGGAATGATCAGCCTCGTGTATCCGCTCTCCTTCAGCCGTTCATAGTTCTCGAACGGAAACGATCCCTCCTCGTCGTGAATGGCGGCGCGCTTGGCGAAGTCGTCGGCCATTTCGCCCGCCATATCGAGGAAGCGCTGCTCACGCGCAGTATGAATCTGATTCATTGGCTTGGCCCGCCCTCAATCTTGCGGCGTCATCCCGGAAATCCAGGCATCGTAACCCGGCGCATAGTTGATGTTGCTTTGCGACGGATTGCGATTGACCAGCGGTCTCATGAAAAGCGGATGCCGCATGCTGCGCACCTCGTGCTCAATGGTGAACAGAGTCTCGCCGGTTTCAGGATCGGCGATGTCCTTAAATCGATACTGGTGCTGATCGCTTTCTTCCGAGATGAGTCCTTTGTCGAGTAACTTCGCGTACGGGCCGGAAAAATCCGCGACGTAAATCTGGATGTGATGGCCATCGTAGGGGGAGATCTCACGGTCGGTTTCCCGGAATATTAGATACTGTCCGATGCCTACTTCGACTCTCGCCGCTCGAATGCTTCCATTGTCGTCCTTTGCGTTTTTGCCGGCACGTTCGACCGACGCCGCGGCCCTAGCGCCCATCACGTTGCGGTAGAACCGCGCGATCCCGTCGGCCGTACCCTTCGGCACGTCGAATTCGACGTAAGCGATTCCGAGCGTGATTCGGCCGAAGCGTTCATCGGGCGCGTAGCATCGGATGCGATTTCCCCACGGACAGGTGGCCTCAACGAATTCCTCGTGCTCCCTGAAATCGAAGCGCGTCTTTTCGAGCCGTTTGCGAGTTCGTTCGAGGCGGCGAACAAGCGCCTCGCGATTGGGCACCACGATTCCGGTGTGACCGCGGAGAACCTGCGCCGGGCTGGTCGGCAGATGGAACTGGCTGCGTCCGACGTTGACCCACATGTTGGTTGGGCCGGTCATTAGATAAGGATCGCGCGTCAGGCCGAGACCGGCAATGTAGAAAATGGTTGCCAGCTGCTGGTCGGGGACTGTTACGTTGACGTGTTCCAGCGCGACGATGTTGCCGAGGTCTTCGGCGCTTCGATTGAATCGACGCTCCATGGGAGCCTCCATCCGCGTGTTCGACCGGCTGCTTAGCCGGGAGCCGCGAAAGCCGAGAATACAATATTTGCAGCCGGAAGCGTTATCGTCCGCCGCGCGCGCACACTTGCCGCACGATCAGGGTCTTGGCTATGGCGCGCTCGCGCCGGTAGCATCTGACGAAACTGGTAGAGGACTCAAGAATACTGAAACAGAAAACTGATTCGAGAGCGAGAAAAGGTCCAGGCACGGTCTGGCAGGTGCCTAACGCCGAGATCGAGAGCAGCGAGCATCCAACGTCGAAGCCGAATCGGCTCTTTGCCATTCCTATGGAGTTGCATACCCGTCCCGACGATCTTTGCTTCGAGCCTTTCAGCGGAAGCGGGTCGCAACTCATCGCGGCCGAGCAGCTCGGGCGGCGCTGCTATGCGATCGAGCTGGAACCCCNNTGAATCAGTTCTTTTCGCGAGGAAGGCTGGCGGTGGTGGCAGAGGGAAACTCAATTCAGCAGAACGATCCGGCGCTCGTCGAGTGGGCCGCGCGTATCTCGCTCGATCAGATTCCGGGTCTGCTACTGGTCCTTGCTTCACGCTGGTTGGTCGAGACCACGGAGAAAGCGAACGAACAAGACAGTAAGACCGGTTCCCCACCCAACCTCGTTACCGCGGGCGAGCTAGCCAGGTATCTCAACCTCCCCGGAGTCCTGGGTGCGCACCGAGGAGAGACTCGGTCGAATACCAAGCGTCAGGCTCGGCAAATACGTACGGTTCAGATTGAGCGACGTCGAACGAACGCTCGCTCAAAAGGCCCGACGAACGCCGTAAATGGACCGTTTTCTTGCCATTCCGCGGGAGTGGATGTCTGAAGCGACATCACGCTAGTCGTGTCCACCTGAAAGAAGTGCGATGGC
>PMOH01000071.1 GCA_003161515.1 Deltaproteobacteria bacterium | reverse complement strand
CGCTCGGTCCCGGAAATGACCCGCATCTGGATGTCTTCGATTACGGCCACCCCATGAGCGGGGTAAACCACCTTTTCACCTTTCTTGAACGGCAGACTCATCGCGGTAGTGGCATTCGACGGCAGGCCATAGATTTCGGACATGGGTTAATGACCGCTCAGTCATGGGTTCATTACCGATCCGATCAGCCTTGAATGTGAATTCCAGTATGGCACAAAATTACCTGATTTGTAACCCCAGTCTCAAAAGAAACTGGAAGCCGTTGCCGCAAATAGAATGGTGTTCCAGAAACATAGCCAAATTGGTCAATCGAGGCGTAGCTCCATGATAATGGCGTCCTCGCCGGGGCCATAGTAGTGCCTTCTCAAACGCCGTTCTTCAAATTCGAACTTCCGATAAAGCTGCCTCGCCGCGAGGTTTGAACGGCGAACTTCCAGCGTAACCACGCCTGCACCGGTCGCTTTGGCCTCCGAAATCGCCTCCGAAAGCAGCACGGTGCCGATTCCGAGTCGTCGAGAGCCCGGATGAACCGCGATATTAAGGACGTGGCATTCGTCGGCGATGAGCCATCGGCACAGAAAGCCGGCAATCGATGCGCCGCCACCTTCGGCAGGGATCGCCAGCATGATGCGCGAAAATGGCAGGGTCAGTTCGCGCTCGAATGAGGCGAGCGTCCAAGGCGCGGGGAAGGCGAGCCGCTCGATCTCGATGATCCGAGGCAGGTCGCGAGCTATGGCGTCCCGAATGTGGATCGCCATCTCAGCCAAACTCAACTACACGTCGGCGTCGCGATTGTCGCCGGTTAAAATCGCAAATTTTCAGGCGGCGTGCTGAAACTGCGCCGCATCCGCCTTGAAAACGACAACCTCGAGCACTTTATCGCGCATCCGATGCTTAAACGCGCCGACCGGCTTGCCGAATTCGATTCGAGTCGTGAAATCAGCCGGGAACGACGACGAAACATAAGATAGCCGGCGGATCGTCTCGCCGCGAACACTGGCGCTCACCGTAATCACGTTGTCGCCGACCATGATGTTGTAATCGTAATCGGGCATCTCGTCGGGGAGATTCCACAACCGCTTGAGCGATGAGGGCGGCAACACGCGCGGCATCTCGAGCCGCACCAGGTAGGCGTTCGCATACTCGGCGACGGTGTACACAGTGCCGTAGCGGCGGTCGCGTTCGGTCTTGTCTTCATGCATCGTGCCTTCGAAACCGTCGAAGGCGACTTTGCGTTCGGTGCGGCGACCCGCGCCTCCGGCGCGCACGAGAATCGATCCAAGCGGCGCGAGCGCGAGCCCGTACCAGCATCCGCGATAGGTCAGCTCGTCGGCGGGTTTGGCGTGAATCACGCCCTCACGCAGACGCCACGCGGCTTCGCCTGCGGCAATCAATACGCCGAGCATGATCCATCCGCCGGTGCTTTGCGAGAACAGCCGGTCGCCGAGCACTGCGACCGCGAACGCCGTCAGCAGCGCGGGATAAAGGATCAGGTTGAGGATCATGTTGAGCGCGGTCGAGCGGACTCGCGAAAATCCGCCGGTGCTGCCGACTGCGCGCTCGAGGTCCGCCTTGACGCCGTCGGGCATCGCGCCGAGGGCCGGCTCGCCGAGCCTAAACGCGATTTGCACCGGCGCCGGTGCTACGCGACTCGGCGACGCATCGACGGAAGCGAGCACGGTATCGAAATCAGCGTCGAGCTCGCCCGCGAAATGCTTCTCACCGACCGGGCCGGGAAGCGCGCCGATATCTTTCGGCAGATGCATCATCGCGAGTCCCGCCGCGACAACCGGCGCTGCCGATGCGACCGGCGCGACTGCTGCTGCCGGCTTGGGCGCTGCCGCTGGCGCGGGTTTGGCGGCGACTGCGGCGCCATTGGTCGCCGCTTCCGCACCATCCGCGGCCGGTGCAGGTGCGCCACCTTCCTTGCGAAAACGCGACGGCGCGTCGTCGGGAAACGTAGTCTCGGGATGCAACTCGCGGGCGCGCGCGAGCAGTACGCCTTCGCTCTCTAGATTGGCGGGATCGGGGATACAGCAATCTACCGGGCATACCGCGGCGCACGCTTCATGGTCGTGGAAGCCGACGCATTCGGTGCACTTCGACGGGACGATGTAGTAGATGTCCTGGGCGATCGCGGCGCCAGGTGTACCGTTCAGTTCCCACGGAACTCCGCCCGCGTAAATCGCGGTGTTCGGACATTCGGGCTCACACGCACCGCAGTTGATACATTCGCTCGTGATCGTCGTCGCCATCTCGCACCCGGACCTCGATTGATGATGTTTTGATCAGGAAAGGCCGCCACACAGCCTACTCGCCGCAGTGTGACGATAACTGCTGAAAGTTTTGTCTGTCAATCACGCTCGATTCAAGTCTGCTAATAGTGTATCGCGCACGATGTTCCGAACAGAACCGGGTTGCGGTTCTTTCACCTTGCGTTCGTAAACGGGTTTTGCAACTATTGGCGAGATTGCTCGTCCAGCCCTGCCTGTTGAATCTCAATGACAGTGTAGCGGGACTGGCTATTTACTTGAACCACTGGAGGAAAGCTCGGATGAAGACAACTTTAAAGTTACTTGGTGTCGTGGCAGTGACTGCGCTCGTGACCGCGTGCGGGCCGAATATGCAGACGATCAACAACGCCACGGAGCGCGCCCAGGCAGATGCGACCAAGGCAGACGCGTCGGCGAATGCTGCGGAAGCTTCGGCCAATCAGGCGGCGCAGGCTGCGGCACAGGCTGACGCTGCAGCGAGCCAGTCGGAAGACGCGGTCCGTCGCGCCAACGATGCGGTCTCGCGCCTCGAAGCGGCGTTCTCGACCTCGGTTACGAAGTAATCGATCGGATTCGGTTACTGAACTAGTCAGCAGTTAAAAGAGCGGTGGCGGAAGGAGCAAGCTCCATTCGCCACCGCTTAGTCTTGTCCGATATATTCGCGCGGCTCACCTTGAAGTTCGATCAATCGATCGAGCTCACGTTCTTTGACGTCCTGAATCCACGGAGGATCAATCGATGCGACCAATCAAGTTCAATGTCGGGCTTCCTAACGGCGATCCGGCCGCGACGATTGCGACTGCGCGACGTGCGGAGGAGCTCGGGTATTATTCGGTTTCGATCGACGATCACTTCTTCATGCGCGGGCTGATGGCAGATGTGCACGCGCCGCATTTTGAATGCTTCACGATGCTTAGCGCAGTAGCGGCGGTGACCAAGCGCGTCAGGATGCTACCGCTGGTTACGTCGATGTCCTATCGGAATCCGTCGCTGTTGGCGAAGACGATGGCGTCGATCGACAACCTTAGCGGTGGACGGTTTATCGCGGGCCTCGGCGCGGGTTGGTTCAGGGAAGAATACGACGCCTATGGCTTTCCATATCCGTCGAACGCGGAACGAATCGAGCAGATGGGCGACGGTATCAAGCTGCTCAAGGCGATGTGGACGCAGGACGAGCCGACTTATCACGGGAAGTATTTCAAAATCGACAGGGCCTATTGCGATCCCAAGCCGGTGCAGCGGCCTCATCCGCCGATACTGATTGGCGGCGGCGGCAAGCGCGTCCTGGAAATCGCGGCGCAAGAGGCTGACATCCTGAATCTTAACCCGCCGGTGACCAAGGGTTACGTCGATATAGTTGAGGCGCTCAAGTTCGATCGCGCGAAGGTACTGAAGCGGATCGAAATGATTCGCGGATTCGTGAAAACCGCGGGCCGCGCGGCTGACGCGCTCGAGTTATCGGGCGGAGGATTTGTGCTGATGGCCAAGGAGCGCGCAACTGCGGACGCGATGGCGGCCGGGATGGCGCAGACGCTCGGAATCGAAAATAACGAGAGCGTGCGCGATTCATTGCAGGTGCTTATAGGCACTCCTGACGACATCAAGAAGGAGCTGGCGGTGCGAATCGAGAAATTCGGCATGACTTATTTCTTCCTGAACTTCATGATGCCCGATGCTATCGAGATGTTCGCGAAGGAAGTGATGCCCGCGTTCGCGCACTGAGTCCTATGAACCCGCCGAGCATCATCGGAGAGCCGGATCCGCCGAAGGCGTGGATCGAAAGGGTCCATCGATCGCTACGCAATTTCAACACCGCGACAACCGGGATCGTCGAGTTCTACCCGGTGGTGTTTCTGGTCAAGGATGCCGGCCACAACGTCCTTGGCGGCGTTCTCGGGAATATAGCGGGTGGGTGGTTACACATAAGATCGTTGTGGGTTGATAGGTTGTGGCGCGGTCGCGGCTATGCAACCCAGCTGATGGCCGCCGCGGAGCGCTACGCTATCGGAAAGGGATGCGTCGCGTCTTTTCTGCAGACTGCGAGTTACGAGGCTCGGCCGCTATACGAAAAGCTGGACTATCGTGTGATCGCGAGCCTTAGCGATCATCCTTCAAAGGGCCACGACCGGTATTTTCTTGCGAAGCAGCCGCTGTCGGGAATTGAAGATGGCGACCATCGTCGCGATCGCGCGAACATCGTGATGCAGCCCTATGCGTCGTTTGACGTACAAGAGATCGTCAATCGCGGTATCCATACACACGCCAGTGCGGCGATAGGTCTGCCCGAGCAGATGTGGTTTGCCGCCAATTTTTTTCTAAGAAACGATGACGGTGAGATCGTAGGCGGCGTGCTCGGCAACACCTGGGGCCTATGGCTCTATGTTTCCGACTTATGGGTTGACCATTCGATTCGCGGCAAGGGCTATGCGACAAAACTGATGAGTGCTATCGAGCAGATCGCAGTCGAACGCGGTTGCCGCAACTCCAATCTCGACACCTTCAGTTTCCAGGCGCGGCCGCTTTACGAAAAGCTAGGCTACAAGTTGTATGGCACGCTGGAGAACCATCCGAAGGGCCATAGCCACTATTTCCTGAAGAAGACTTTTTGACCCTCGCCATAGAGAAATAAACATCACCTAGCTGTTTGCGAAAAGCTGGCGCACTACAAACCTGCTGCTCTGTATGTTTGTCAGCCGTCGGTATTTTCTACTCATATTACCCGTTCTTCATGATGTAAAAATTTCCCAAGTTCGCATTTGTCAGCAACGTGACTCTTAAATAGGTGTTGAAATCCAATGAAAGAGTCTTAAAGCTACAAGGCCCCGAAATTGCACCCCGCACCGTTGGACAAATTGCGCCGGCGGCGAAGTTTAGCCGGGGGTTACTGCACACATCGGAGGGTATGTGCTTATGAGTCGATGGCTGAACGGGTCTGCCCGCGCGTCTCTGAATACGCGTTCATTGCAATTAACTTTTGCTGCCATGCTAATCGCACTGGTAGCGTCGATATCGCTGGCGCTGGCCACGACCGCTTTTGCAAGTGTGACCGGGGATCCTTCCGAGTTCAGCCTGTGCCCGATTAACTTCACTCCGCCGGATGGAGAGTCCTTGTTGTGTTCTCACAGCGAGACAACTGGCGGTCAACTCACGATCGGCAATTCGACCGTGCCTATTTCCAACAACCCCGATACGGTTGATTTGGGCGCCTACAGCGATTCCGGTTTGGGACTCTTCGGCGTCGAAGTGATCGTTACTCCGACCAACGGCGAAGTCTTCGGCGGTCCCGCCCAGGTTGTGCCGGGCGGGTTGCTCGGACTCACCGGATCGTTAGCGCCGCTCTCTCAACCGCTCGACCCCGTCAACCAGGTCACGTCCTCGCTCGAGCTGGCCGGTCCGATGACCGCGGCGACGGTAGTCGATCCGACCGCCGCGACCGCATTTTTCTGCGGCGGCGGTCCAGTAGGCGCCTGCAACGACGGACCGAGTCTGTTCAGCGTCGTGAGAGTGCCGATCAAGGTTCATCTGCACAACGACGCGGTGCTTGGTCCGAACTGCTATATCGGATCGGACGCCAGTCCGATCGTCTTGAATCTGGTGGAGACGCCGACCAGCACGCCGGTGCTTACCAGCGGCGGCCCCGGAGGAAACGCACTCATTTCCACCGGTGTCGAAGTGGCTGATAACACGTTCGCGGTTCCGGCCGCGAGCGGATGCGGGCTGCTTGGGGCAGCGGACGCGGCGCTCGACTTGAAGGTCGGGCTGCCTTCGGCGTCGGGCAAGAACTCAGCGCTGATCGATCAGAACGGTGAGGTCGAAGCCGCCCAATTCCTGTTGCCGCCAACCCCGACCGCGACCGCTACACTGACCGCCACGCCGACCGCGACAGCGACCGCGGTCGCGACTATCAGTGCAACGGCGACCGCGACTGCGACCAGCACGGCAACGGCCACTCCGACGGCCACGCCCACTGCGACCTCCACCGCGACCGTCACACCGAGCGCAACCTCCACGGCGACGGCGACCGCGACTACAACGGCGACTCCGAGTGCGACGCCAACCCCAGGCAGATTGAACGTCAGCCCGGTGACGCTGGCATTCCCGCAGCAGGAAGTCGGGGTGGCCTCTGCCGCGAAAAACGTAACCGTGACTAATCCGAATAGTTCTTCAATTCAAATCAGCACCGTCACGCCGTCTGGCGATTACAGCGTCTCGAGCGATGGATGCAGCGGCACTAACCTCGGTCCCACCTCAAACTGCACGATTGGCGTTGTGTTTACTCCGAGCCAGACCGGTACCCGAGCAGGAACCCTGACGATCGTCGATGCGGCCACTAACAGCCCGCAAAAAGTGAATCTCACCGGCAAGGGCATCCTGGTAAAGCCGACGTTTTCACCAGCCTCCCTGGCTTTTGGACTCGAACCGGTACAGGTTCCCAGCGCCGCGAAGACCGTTACCTTGACCAACCCCAACACCGTTCCTCTGAGCGTGACCAGCGTGGCGCCTCCAGCCAACTATATCGTGACCAGTGACACTTGCAGCGGAACTCAGGTCCCTGCGAACGGCACCTGCACTTTCGGCGTAGTTTTCACACCTCAGCAAGCCGGGACCGCAAAGGGAAGCGTCGTCGTCACCGACAATGCATACATATCCACGCAGTCAATTCCGGTGACCGGAACGGGCTACATCATAACTCCCACTGTGTCGCCGACTCATCTGTCGTACGGGAGGGTCCAGGTCAATACTATTTCGGCGCCACAGACGATTACGCTCACCAACTCCAACGAGGTGGCCGTGACTTTCAGTTCAATCGCTACGAGTGGGCCTTACGTCATAGCCTCGAATAGCTGCGGTTCGTCAGTGCCGGCGAATTCTACCTGCCAGGTGTCGGTGACGTTCAACCCGACCACTGATAGTTCCGCGAGCGGAACCACCGAAGCTGGAAAGCTGGTTTTTACCGACAACGGGCAGCATCCAACCCAAACAGTTACGCTCAGCGGAATCGCATTTGGTACCGCGGCGACGGCAACCCCGACCGCAACCTCGACCGGCGCAACGCCAACGGCGACTCCGACCGCGACTGGCGCGACGGCGACCGCAACTCCGACCGCGAGCTCGACTGCGACTGCCACATCGACGGCAACCGCGACGGCCACCAGGACGGCAACTGCAACGGCTACTGCAACCGTGACGGCCACTCGGACTGCGACTGCAACAGCTACCGCGACGGCGACGTCGACTCGGACTGCAACTGCAACGGCAACCTCGACTGCGACAGTCACTGCGACGCCGACTGCTACCGCGACCACGATGGCGACCGCGACTGCGACTTTGACCGCGACGCCGACAGCATCTTCGACCGCAACCGCGGGAACACCAACTGCGACCGCGACCTCGACGCCGACAGCTGGACCGCAGGCGGGCGACATACTGATCGCAGGTGGCGACACCGGCGGATCGCTCAGCGGCTTTATCCCGCTGTCGACGTCCACCAACTCGACAGCCTCGGCCGAGATTTATCAGGCATTGACCGATGCCTTCACCGTGGTGGGTTCTATGAACGCCGCGCGCGAGGCGACGGCGACTGCGGTGGTGCTACCTAACAATAAGATTCTTGTGGTGGGTGGCTCACAATGCGCTGCTAAGACCTACGGCCCGGGCGGTCTCTGCGGATCGTCAACGTACAGTGGATTCCAGTGCGACGCGCTTAATACCGCAGATCTGTATAGTGAAACCACGAGCACCACGGGCAGCTTCACCTTGGCGGGCGCCGGCAGCGGCGGCCATATGACGACTGCGCGCAGTGGCGCGACCGCAACCCTGATCACAGGATCCGGCACGTCGTTGGACGGCAAGGTGCTGATCACCGGCGGCTCGACCGGAAGTTCGTTCCTGTCGCTGTCGACACCACCGCCGGGATGCGCGCCTTTTGGACAGGTGGCGCAGAACACCGCGGAGATCTACGACCCGGCGGCCGACACCTTCACCGCAACCGGATCGATTCCAGGATGCGCCGCGGGAACAGCCCCTCCATCGTGCAGCACGGGACTGCCTGCGAACTGCGGTGGGACTGAAAGTCCGCTAACGTCTGCAAGTGAAAGTGGCACCACTGTAACCATGACCAGCGCAGCGAATCCGACCGGGCTGATCGTTGGCAACAACGTCACCGTCAGCGGAGTCAGCGTTACGGGCTACAACGGGATCTTCTCGGTCACCGCGATTCCGTCGAGCACTACGTTCCAATACACGGCCGCCTCAGGATTGGGCGCTGGGACGGGTGGCTATGCGGCCGCCGACACGGCGCAGTGCGGCCTGGTCGATTCAGATGCAGCGCTGCTCAACAATGGCTCGGTGCTGGTCGCGGGCGGCGACTACATACAGTTCCTTGGCCAGTCATCCCCGCAGGCGTTCCTGTTCAACCCGGCCGCGGCGACGTTCAGTCAGACCGTGCCGATGAACGTGGCACGCGAGCTGCCCGGGATAGTCAAGCTGCCTAACGGCGATATTCTGATCGCTGGCGGTCTGACCGGAGCGGCGGCGGCCTGCGCCTCCACCCCGTCTACACCGGTGGCGTTCACGACCAACAGCTCGGCCGAGGTTTACGATCC
>PMOH01000257.1 GCA_003161515.1 Deltaproteobacteria bacterium | reverse complement strand
AAACAACACAGTCACTCTCCCTTCCTGGGAGAGGGGAAGAGGGAGTGGGAAGGGGGCAGCTGCTTGCGGTTAGCGGCCGCCCAGGTAGGCGAAGTCGCCGTGCTGGTTTACCGTCAGGGTACCGGTGAAGATTGAGTGATGGCGCTGCGCGGCCAGCGCGATTCGGTAGATGAATTCGCTTTCGCCGACTTCGAAAAACGCGTCGTCAGGCGACAGTACGTAGAGCTTCTCGCGATCGTCGGTATCGGTGGCGCCTACGAACATCGCGCCTGACGCCGTCAGCACCGGATCGCCCAGCGACTCGAGTTCCGTGCCGAAAGGAGTCAGCTGTCCGCGCTCAATCCGCAAATCCAGGCGTTGGCGCGTCAGCCGAAAAATCGCGGGTATGCGGGCGCATCCCGCAAGCACCGCTGTAGTTCCGTCAGCCATCAGGCCCGGCCGTCCGGCCGACAGATATGTGACGGGACCGACGCTCGTGAGCGTTCCCGTCGGCAGTATTCGCGCCATCGAACCGCCACTGTAAAGGAACAGCGCGGCGCCGCTCGGCGTCTTGGCCGTGAACGCGACCATCGTCCCAAGCTGACTGGGCAGCGCCGCCGGCAATCCGAACGGGCGCTGGTAGAGCGTGTGATTCGGTCCGTATTCGCCTTCGACCGCGAGCTCCGTGACGCCGCGGCCAAGCGACGCGACCATGAGCGCCTGACGATGTCCGCTGGGCTTCGCGCTATCTCCCAAAAAGCCGGTGAATGCCACCTGGCCGTCGTCGCCCATTTGCGCACTGCCGAAGCTCAGGATCGCGATTTCGTGACCTTCGTTGGTTTTCTCGCCGGCCTTCGCCATGCAGGTGAGTTTTCCGTGAGAGTACAAGAAGAGCGCATCGCGGCCGTGCGGCACCGTCGAGATGAACGCGATATTTCCGTCCATATCCGCGATGGGGTAAGGGTCGCCTTTGAACGCGGGCGTGCAATCGACAGCGAGCGCCTTCGGATTGAGTGCAGCGATGATGCGATGACTAGGCACCGCGTCGGCATTACCGATGAAAATATTCCAGCGCGGTTTGATGTTGGTGTCCTTGGGCTGGGACTCGGCGCCGAAAATCACGCGTCCATCAGGCATCATCGACGGCACGCCGACTTCGGTCACGACGCCACCCCCCGGCGCTTTCATTCCGATTTCGGTGATCAGGGTCGGCACGCCGCTGTCGTCGCTGGCATAGACTGCCTGCGTATTGTCCATCTGCAAGTCGGCGCCGTTGCCGTTGAGGCTCAACGAGACCGCGTGCGCACCTAGCGGAGTTAGCAGTAAAATCGCGAGCGCAGATGGCAACGCCCTGAAATTAAACATTTTTCCCCCAGCCATAAATCAGTTGCACGAATCTGAAGTCCCCGTAGATCTTATAGTCGCGAAAGCGTACCTGTTGCAATGCAAAGAAAAAGCCAGCCACGGCGGCCCGTCAGGTGGTCAGAAGGCAATCGAATCCAGCATCGCATGCATTCGCGCGGGATGCGTTTCATGCCAGTAAAGGCGGCCGCACCCACCGCACTCGGCAAATCGCTCGTGACTGGCGAAAACGTAGGGCGGTACTCGTCGCGACACGAGCTCACGCGCGATCGTGGTCAGCACAGTGTTGCATCGCGAGCATCGCGTGAGCACAATCGCGCGCGGATCAAGATCGAAGCGTCGGACAGCATCGCGCAACTGACTTCGGATCGAGTTGGTCTCGACGAAGAAAACGTCGGACGCGGTTCGCAGGCGCTTGTCGCGCGTCACCAGGATTCGATTGTCGGCGCGCGCAATCCTGAGAAGGTCGGCGCCGGTCACGGACGCGTCTGCAATGACGTCGGCGCCGAGCAGCCGCAGCCAGCGGGCCAATCGCATGAGCATCCGATCAACAGCGAGGCGGGGAGTTTCATCCATCGCAATCGCTTGTATTATAGCACCGTTCCACGAAGCGTCAGCCGAAAAAGATATATAAAGCGATGGTTTAAGTTTTAGGGAGAGGCGGGCCATGGATGAAACCCAGGTGTCGTTTAGATCCGGTGAGTTGACGCTCGAAGGTTTGCTCGCCAATCCGGGTGGCGGCGCGCCTGCGGCCGTGGCCTGTCATCCGCATCCGATGTACGGCGGCTCGATGCACAACAACGTCGTCGATGCGATCCTCGCGGCGATGTGGCAAGCGGGCTACGCGACGTTGCGCTTCAACTTTCGCGGCGTCGGCGGCAGCGAGGGCGAGCATGACGACGGTCCCGGGGAAGTCGATGACGCGCTCGCGGCGATGTCCTATCTGCTGACGCAGCCGGGCGTGCGCAAAGAGGGCGCCGCGATGACCGGATATTCGTTCGGCGCAATGGTGGCGCTGAGTGCGGGATACGAACGCGCGGAGATCGCGCGAATCGTCGCGGTTGCGCTCCCGCTTGCGATGGCCGATGCGCGCGTTCCGGCCGGCGCATCCAAACCGCTGCTGCTGGTCTCAGGCGATCGCGATTCGTACTCGCCGGTCGCGGGACTGCAAGCGCTCGCGTCGAAAATCGGCGGATCGGCGCGACTGGAAATCATCGCGGGCGCCGATCACTTCTTCGGTGGCCTCGAAGCCGAACTGTCACGCGTGATCGCCGCTGCGACAGCTGCCTAACGTCCCTCGGGAACCGGCGGCGCCGCGCGGGTCGTCTCCGAGATGGCATAGAAGGGATCCTCGGGATGCGCCTTCGCGATCGAAATGATCTGCGCGATCGTCGCGCGCAAGTCGCCGTGATTCATCCGATGGAGCGCCGCGAAATTGTCGAGCTCGTGAAAATAGATCAGATAATTCACCAGCACCGCGTTGTTCAGCGGCTGCTTGTCGAGGTCGAAGCGCTCGAGTCCCGATAGCGTCGGCGCCAGCGCCGCGTAGTCAGCCTTGATCGCCGCGAAGGCCGCCTCGCGCCGCTTGTCGAGATCCGCTTTCGGCAGGTCAGCCATATAAATGTCGAGCAGGCGCGCCTGCTCCTGGAGCAGAAAGCGTGCGAACTTCAGATCGCTCTCGAGGATGTCGCGCGCGGCTTTAGTTGACGGCGCCGACTCCCCGTCAGTCGCCGCGAAGAAAGCGACCGCGCCCGCACTGCCGACATAGTTGGCCGCCGACTCGTCGAACATCGCGTCGCTCGCCAGGTAGTACGTGCGATGGAACAGCTCGTGGATCAGCACGCCGGCCAGCTCGACGCGATCAAGCTTGAGCAGATTCGTCAGCAGCGGATCGCTGAAAAATCCAAGGCTCGAGAACGCAACCGACGGCCGCACCATCGTGTCGAGGCCCTCCGCTTCGAGCGACGCCGCTTCGGCTAGTGCGTCGCGCTTATCGAAATAGCCACGATACGGCACGCGTCCGACAATCGGGAACCACCAGGTGTACGGCACCAGCGAGTCGCGCGGCGCCGCCATCACGACGTACACGACCGCGTTTTGATCCACGGGCGCAATGCTTTCATACGCACCGCCAACATTCTCACCGAGTTGATCGGCGAAATTGCGCACTGCGAGGACGGTTTCCAGTTTGGTGCGAAC
>PMOH01000176.1:3362-3724 GCA_003161515.1 Deltaproteobacteria bacterium | reverse complement strand
TCCGAGAGAATTTCGCGCGACGCGGCGGTGTTGCGCGCGAGCGTCGATCGCGTGTCGGACAAGCTCGGCGAATACAAATTCCGCAAGGCAAAGGGGCGCTCGATTTTCGTTGACTACGTTCCCGCGCCCGTGACGAAAGTTTTCACGCTCGACGAAGACGCGATCTGCGCGGGCGATGCGCAAATTCTCGAAGACGTCCACCTGGCGGTGCCGCGCGACGCGAAGATTCGCGTGGCCGGTCCCAATGGAATCGGCAAGACCACGTTGCTGGCCGCGATGCTCCGCGGAGCGCATATCGCGTCGGATCGAATCCTCTACCTGCCGCAGGAACTGACCGCGCGCGACGGTATCGCGATGCTCGA
>PMOH01000176.1:850-3301 GCA_003161515.1 Deltaproteobacteria bacterium | reverse complement strand
TCCTCGACGAACCGACAAACCACCTGGACATGCCAGCAATCGAGCGCCTGGAAGAAGCGCTAGTCGAGTATCCCGGCGCAATGGTGATAGTAACCCACGACGACGCCCTCGCCCGCAGATGCACCAGCATCGAGTGGCGCCTGGCCGCAGGAAGAGTCCTGTTGTCATCCTGAATCGCGGGCACGGCGGCCCGCACCACTGAAACGAGCCAACGCGATTTTCCATTCCGGTTCCCCTTCCCGCTCGGGAAGAGGTTAGGGGTTAGGTTGTTCGCATCTTAGCGCCGCCAGCCACTTCGCGTTTTTTTGTGTCGCCCTGCCGAAGCGAGCAACGCGAGCGGCTGGAAATGGCTTCTGGCCTCCGAACAGCTTCGCGTTTTTTGTGTCGTCCTGCTGAAGCGAGCAACGCGAGCGGCCCTTCCGAGCAGCTTCGCGCTTTTGTGTCACCCTGACGACGGGAGCGNNACGGGCCTCGGACAGCTTCGCGTTTTTTTGTCATCCTGACGGAGCGAGCGGATGCGAGCGGCTGGAAGGATCTCGGACAGCGGCGCGCAAGCGCCGCCGGTTCCGGTCTCCGAAAATCGCGCAGCGCTCCTTAACTCTCCGCAAACTCGCGCAATCGCTCGAACCAAATCAACTTGTCCTTGAACCCCGGATAACTCGCATTCAGCCCACTAGGATTCGGCAGTACAAATACTCGCGCTCCATATATTTCCTCCTCCTTCGCACCCGCACCCTCGCCCTGCGCGACATGAAAAAATCCGCGGAAAATGCTAACGCCCACGAACGCGACCACGCGCGGCCGTACTCGTCGAATCTTGCGCGCGAGCACTCGTCGCCCCTCGATCATCTCGGCCGTGCTCAGCTCCGACGCCGCGCGCGTCGCCCGCGCACACAAATTCGTCAACGCCAGATCAAATTCCACCAACCGCGCATCGTCCTCACAGGTCAGCGTCTCGGGCACCAGCCGCGCCGCGTGCAGCAGCCGCCAGAACGGATTGCCCGGGCTCGCAAAATGATGCCCCATCTGCTCGGACCGAACACTTGGATTGATCCCGACGAACAAAATCCGCGGCCGTGGTTTCAGGATGTCGCGCAGTTTTGCCATTCGCCCAATAACGTTCCGCCTTGACCCGCTGCGCGCGCTGCCGTAGCACAGTTAAAGATCGCAGGAGTTCTTCCCATGACGACATCGCACACCGAACCCGCAACCGCCAGCAGTCCCGACTACGTCAGCGGCGTGCTCAACTACCTCGCCGACAAAGAGCAGCGTCCCGTAAGCTACAATTTTAAGCCGCCGGAGGGCGTCCCCGCGCGGACCGGAACTTACGCAAAATTCACCGTGCCGATTCACAGCGCCCGCGCGATTCTCGGACAGCTGTCGCTCGATCGCCAGGGCTTTGCGGTGACGCGTCAGCAATCCGCGGTCGCCAACTTTTACGATCCCGACGAAGTTCGCAAAGTTTACTACCCCGAAGTCGAGCGGTTGGTCCGTGAATTTACCGGCGCCGTCAAAGTGCAGGTGTTCGACCACAACGTCCGCTCGCGCCCGATGGCGAAACGCCGCGAGAACGGCGCGCAGGAGCCGGTCAAGGTCGCGCACAATGACTACACGCTCACGTCGGGGCCGCAGCGCGTGCGCGATCTTCTTCCCGACCAGGCCGACGCACTGCTCAAAAATCGTTTCGCCGTAATCAACGTCTGGCGGCCGATTCGCGGCCCCGTCCAGGAATCGCCGCTCGCGGTGTGCGACGCGCAAAGCATGGTGCAGGAAGATTTCGTCAAGCACGTGCTGAAGTATCGCGATCGCGACGGCGAAGTGTACTCAGTCGCATACAACCCCAACCATCGATGGTACTACATTCCGAATCAGCAAAAAGAAGAAGTGCTATTGCTCAAGTGCTACGACTCCGACGGGCGCCGCGCGCGCTTCACCGCGCATTCCGCCTTCGAAGATCCCACGAGCCCGCCCGACGCCGCCCCGCGCGAGAGTGTCGAGGTGCGGACGCTGGTCTTCTTTCCTCCGGAAGCGACAGCCTGACAACACACCCAAAGGATCGATCATGGAATTTCGCAATCTTGGCAACTCGGGACTCAAGGTTTCGGCCATCGGCCTCGGATGCAACAACTTCGGCATGCGATGCGACGCGGAACAGACGCGCGCCGTCGTGCATAAGGCGCTCGACGAGGGCATCACGCTGTTCGACACCGCCGACATCTACGGCAATCGCGGCGCCTCCGAAGAGCTGCTCGGCAAAGCGCTCGGAGATCGCCGCCGCGAGATTATCGTCGCGACCAAGTTCGGCATGGCGATGGGCGACGGTCCTTACCTGAAGGGCGGATCGTACCGCTATATAATGTCCGCCGCGGAAGCGAGCCTCAAACGACTTGGCACCGACTACATCGACCTCTATCAGATTCACCAGCCCGATCCCGAGACGCCGCAGCATGA
>PMOH01000176.1:0-779 GCA_003161515.1 Deltaproteobacteria bacterium | reverse complement strand
TACAACCTGCTCGACCGCCGCATCGAGCGCGAACTGATTCCCGCATGCCGCGAATTCGGAGTCGGTATCCTGCCCTACTTTCCATTAGCCAGTGGATTTCTCACCGGCAAATACAAGCGCGGCGCCGAGCCGCCCAAAGGCACGCGCCTCGCCCTGGTCCAGCGGATGGCGAAGCAGGCCCTCACCGACGAGAACTTCGCGACACTCGAAAAGCTCGAGAAGTTCGCCAGCAGCCGCGAGCATACGATGCTGGAGCTCGCCGTCGGATGGCTCGCGTCGCAGCGCCAAGTCTCCAGCGTAATCTCCGGCGCAACCAGTCCCGATCAGGTGACCCAAAACATCAAAGCCGGCAACTGGAAACTATCCCCCGAAGAACTAGCCGAGGTGGACAAACTAACCCGCCGGTAGCGCCATCTCTTTTTTTCGCTAATCGTTCGCTCCGTTCGCTTCATTTGAACCTTTCGTTCAGGGCGCTGTAACGCCTTGAAGGTGAAGACACTTCAGTTTGTCTTCGGGGAGGTGAAGTTAATGACCTCAATACTTACCGAGAAACAAATGGCGGCGATTCGCGGCTTCGATATACCGGGGCGCGATACGGAGGTACTCACTATGTGCCAGCATTGCTTTCTTTCCGAGTTGCCGGGCGTGATCTTCGGCATCGTGACGGTCGTCTGGATCATCGGCACCCTGGGCCTGCTCAATCGCTAGGCCGCGTGAGCGAAAGGTCACGGCAGGAATTTCTTGAGCGCGTTGATCGGGTTCGGAATCGACGGGATCGC
>PMOH01000417.1 GCA_003161515.1 Deltaproteobacteria bacterium | reverse complement strand
GCAACCACTGTCTCGACCTTGTCGCAACCGGTATCGGTGGTGGTCGACTCTTCGAGTAACGTGTACATCGCCGACTTCCACAATAACCGCATACTCGAATTCAATGCGCCGGTCGGCTCGACTCCCAGCGCCAATCTGGTTTTCGGACAGAGCGGGTCTTTTACCAGCGCCAATTGCCACGAAGATGACAGCAGTCAGAACCAGCCGCGTCCAACGCCCGACACCCTATGCTCGCCGGAAGGGACCGCGCTGGACACGAATGGAGATCTGTTTGTCGTCGACGGCGGTGAGCGCGCGCTCAGGTTCGACGATCCGCTGGCCGCCGGCGGTGGCACGCCCGGAACTCCCGGCTCAGCCGGCGATACGACCGCCGACGCAGTCCTCGGACAGGGCAACTTCAACCATTCAAGTCCCAACTTCATCGATGCGAGCGGGATCGGCAACACCGGCTGCTGCGGCACCGACGGATTCAACGGCGGCGGCGTCGCCGTCGATGAACAGTCCACGCCGCACCATCTCTACGTCGCAGATCTTTTCAACAGCCGCGTGCTCGCATGGAATGACGTCACCGCATTTCAGAACGGTGCTCCCGCTGACAAGGTATTCGGTCAGCCCGACTTTTTCTCTCATCTCTGCAATCACGGCGTAAACAACGGCGTCGGTCCCCCCACCAACACTCCCACCGCCGATACCCTGTGCATGCCGGTGGTCGGCGTATTCGTGGACAGTTCCAGCAATCTGTGGGTGGCGGACGACGGCAACCAGCGCGTCCTCAAGTACCTGAATCCGTACGCTCCGGGAGGCGGTACCCCCGGTACGCCGGGCTCGTCCGGCGACACCACCGCCGACCTGGTCCTGGGTCAGGCCAGTTTCACCAGCGTTCGGACGTTCAACTCTTGCGACTTAAGTGCCAGCGGCCAAAATTGCATGGTCGGCCCGGAAGCCGTCGCCGTCGACAGTGCCGGCAACGCGTGGGTGGCCGACGCGGCCGGCGATCGCGTGCTGGAGTACAGCGCGCCGCTTTCCAATGGCGAGAACGCGAGCATTGTCTTCGGGCAAAACGGCAGTTTCACGACCCAACTGTGCAATACCGTCAGCGCTGACGCCCTGTGCAATCCCTCCGGCGTCGCGGTAGATTCCAGCGGCAACCTTTACGTCACCGACGGCGATAATTTCCGCGTCCTCGAGTACCTCAACCCACTGGCCGCCGGCGGTGGCACACCCGGCACCCCCGGTTCGTCGGGCGACACTACGGCCGATTTGGTCTTCGGGCAGAGCGGCAGTTTCACTTCCCGTACATGTGCGGGCGGTGGCTCCGTATCGGCGGACGATTTTCAGTGCAATTCCCCCGAGCAAATAACGCTGGATGCTTCCAGCGACTTGTTCGTAGCCGATCGCGGCGGCAATCGCGTGCTCGAGTACTTCGCGCCTTTCACCGGCGGCGCACACGCTGGAACGCCTGGCTTCCCCGGCGACACCACCGCCGACCGCGTTTTCGGCCAGTTCGATAGCTTCGTGAACGATCCCTGCAACTCGGCGGGTCCAGCGCACCCCGACAGCGGGGGACCGCCAAGTGCCGACAATCTGTGCGGTCCGGTTGCCGAGGCGGTCGATCCTCAAGGCAACGTCTATATTTCCGATTTCAACAATTCGCGCGTCCTGAAGTATCTCAATCCAGGATTGTTGCCGACGCCAACTGCAACCGCGACTGCGACTGCGACTGCGACCGCGACCTCCACGGCAACTCCGACTGCGACCGCAACGCCGACCGCGACGGCAACGGCGACTGCGACGCGGACCGCAACCCCGACCGCCACCGCGACTCCCGGCGGTGGAGTTATCTCGGTGAACAAGAAATCGCTGAAATTGAGCGCGCTGCCGAACGCGACCGCGTCCGCCAGCATCACCATCAGCAACAAAGGGACTGGCCCGCTGAAAGTCAACGTCACGTCGCCCACTCATAACCCGCCATTCTCGGAGCGCGGCGGCGGAATGGTTACGATACCCGGTGGTTCATCCGACCAGGTGACGATCGTGTACTCGCCGACCAGGAAAGGATCGGCCAGCAGCTCGATCTCGATCACCAGCGACGACCCCAAGCAGAAGAAGCCGATCAAGGTGAAGATCAAGGGCAAATCGAAATAGAAGATATCGCCGGCTCACATCTCAAACGACGGGCCCGAGAAGCCGGTGTCCGGCAGTCCTGCCAGGCGGAAGCGCGCGTTGCCGGTGTTGATTCCTCCATCGACGACCATCGCGGTGCCGCTGATCCAGTCCGCTTCGTCGCTCGCGAGGAACAGCGCCATCGACGCGATGTCGTCAGGCTTTCCTGCCCGCGGTATCGGCTGCATTCTCGCCATCGACTTCTCGGAGCGTTCTTCGCCGCCTGGAACCCCGCGATGGATGAGCGGAGTATTGACGCCGCCGGGGCAGATACAGTTGACGCGAATCTTGTCGTGGCCAACTTCGATCGCAACCGCCTGCGTCAGGTTGACGACCGCCGCTTTGGCCGCGCTGTATGCGGCGAGGTAGCCGACGCCGCGCAGTCCCGCGACGCTGGCAGTCGAGATGATCGATCCGCCGCCCGCCTTGCGCATCTCGGGGATCGAATACTTCATTCCGAGGTACGCGGCGCGCAGCAGCACCGCGATAGTGCGATCCCAGTCGGCTAATTCGACCTTGTCGATCGGCCCGACCGCGCCCGCGACGCCCGCGTTGTTGAACATGATATCGAGACGCCCGAATTCCTTGACCGCGCGCCCAACTGCCGACTTGATATCCGCCTCGCTGGTCACGTCGGTGCGCTGAAACACCGCGCGCCCGCCCGCCGCCGCGCATTCGGCGACCGCGGTCTCGCCGCCCTGCGCATTCAAATCGGTAAGCACCACGCTCGCGCCTTCCTTGGCGAACTTGAGCGCCGTCGCGCGCCCCATCCCACTCGCGGCCCCGGTAATCACTGCAACCTTTCCCTGGATTCTGCCCATTGCATTTCTCCTGCGCGCGCATCCGGTCGCGCGGTATTTTTGATCGATCGTAGAAAACTCAATAGCAATGATTCAGCCGAGCCGGGTAGCGCGCCCGACGAGCCCGAAGTAGGGATGAACTTTTAAGCCTGCCCAAGCAGGAATTTATGTGCTGTAAATGTACCAATGAATCGGTTTCAGGATGGTCACCATTTCGCCGCGCACCCTGAATTCGGGCGACACCCCGATGGCCGGCAAAAAATAACTTTTGACGGAACGAAACTACCCTTGGTAGAGGGCCATCTGAGAACTACTACATATGGTATGAACGCTCGGATATGAACGCTCCCGAGGCAAGTTGTCAAAGCTGATTTCCACACAGACCGACCCGCGCGCCGCGATGATATAATGATCGCGCCAATGTTTCCCGAAGACGAAAATGAAAAGCCGACTGGCCCTCAGTACGGCTCGCTGATCGAATACCCCAAGGATGCGCCGGCCGAGGGCGGCGCCAATCCCGACGCGCTGGTCCTCGAGGACGAATCGAACGCCACCGATCAGAAGCTGGCGGCTACGCCGACCGATCCCGGCATCTACCTGCTGCGCGATCGCGCGGGCAAAGTCCTCTACGTCGGCAAAGCGAAATCGCTGCGCTCGCGCGTCCGCGCATATTTTCGCGAAGGCGGTGACGGCCGCTTCCAGGTGCGCTTTCTGATGAAGCGGGTCCGCGACTTCGACACGATTGTCACCGCCAGCGAGAAGGAAGCGCTGATCCTCGAGAACAATCTGATCAAGCAGTACAAGCCCCGCTACAACATCCGCCTCAAGGACGATAAGTCTTACCTGAGCGCCAAGATCACCAATCACGCGTGGCCGCGCATCACCGTCACCCGCAAAATCGTCAAAGATGGCGGCCGCTACTTCGGTCCGTTCGGCTCGGCCGACGGGCTGCGCGAGACCATCGACGTCATCCGCAAAGTTTTTCCGCTGCGCACCTGCACCGACGCGGTGTTCCGCAATCGCTCGCGCCCGTGCCTCGAATATCAGATCAAGCGATGCCTCGGGCCGTGCTGCTTGCCGGTCGATCGCGACGAGTACGGACGCCATCTGCATGCGGCGCAGATGCTGCTCGAGGGAAAAAATCTCGAGCTGCTCCGCGAGATGCGCGATCTGATGAAGGATCACGCGTCGAAGCTCGAGTTCGAGCAGGCCGCGCGAATCCGCGACCGCGTACACGCGATCGAAAAAACCGTCGAGCGCCAGACCGTCCTGCATCACTGGGGAATCGACGAGGACGTGTTCGGAATCTATCGCGAAGGCGGCTACATCGAGGCGATCGTTTTGATCGTGCGCGGCGGCAAGCTGACCAGCACCCAGGGATGGAGCTTCCAGGACCTGGAATTTCCGGTGCACGAAATTCTTTCCGATCTGCTGACCCAGTATTACTCGGGCGCACGCAACATTCCCGACGAAGTGATTTTGCCGGTCGAGCTCGAAGACGCCGATGTGCGCTCGGAGCTGCTCTCAGAACGGCGCGGAAAGAAATCTGAAGTCATCGTGCCGCAGCGCGGCGAGAAGCTGCGCCTGCTCGAAATGGCGATGGACAACGCGCGCCAGAGCTTCGCCTCGCGCCGCGACAACGAAAAAACCCGCGAGAAGATGCTCGAAGATCTGCGCGTGAAGCTCGGTTTGCGCAACTCGCCCAAGCGGATGGAATGCTACGACATCTCGAATCTGCAGGGCTCGATGGTGGTCGGCTCGCAGGTGACCTTCGACGAAGGCGAGCCGTGCAAGAATCTGTACCGCCGCTACCGGATTCGCAGTTTCGAAGGCCAGGACGATTTCGCCAGCATGTACGAAGTCCTCAAGCGCCGTCTCGAACGCGCGGTGCGAGAAAATACTTACCCCGATTTGTGGGTTATCGACGGCGGCAAGGGACAACTCAACGTCGCGCTCGAAGTGCTGCGCGAGTTCAGGCTGCTCGATCAGATCGATTGCGTGTCGCTGGCCAAGCAGCACGTGCTCAACGATCGTCGCGAAAAAGAAGTGACGAAATCCGAGGAGCGCGTCTTCGTTCCCCGGCGCAAGGATCCGATCGTGCTGCCGAAAAATTCGACCGCGCTGTTCCTGCTCGTGAGGATTCGCGACGAGGCGCATCGATTCGCGATCACCTACAACCGCGAACTGCGCCGTCGCGCGCGGCTCCGTTCGGTGCTCGACGATATCGAGGGGATCGGTCCCGTGCGGCGTCGCGCCTTGCTTCGTCACTTCGGCAGTCTCAAGCGGATTCGCGAGGCGACTGTCGATGAAGTCGCGACGGTCAAGGGACTCAACCGCGAACTCGCCGCCGAGATTCGCCGCCACCTCGACGAAATGACGGCGCTGCTCGACGTCGAGGAAGTCGCGGACGCGGCAGATCAGCCGGCTCTACCGCTCGAGGCGCCCGCGATTCGCGCCGACCAGGGCGATGCGCCAGTCAATGACGTGCCTGTTCGCAGTTGACCTGAAAGTTCCCTGGAGCACACATCGTTTGTCGCGCTATCTCGATGTGTTGGCGCATAATCTAGCAGTCAACATTGACCGCACGCCGTCACTGACGCGTAAAGGAGTGCGTAGCTATCGCTGCGGGAGCACTTTCCGTAAGACGCGCCGTCTCGCGACCGTTCGAATTGAAATCGATCAGGTCTCGCGAGATCTTGCCTCCGCCGTTAGCAGTTGACCTGCTCGAAAGATTCTCGCCGATCTATGCGGTCGCGACAGCCGTGGTCGCCGGTGACGCCCTGGGTAACTTTCATTTCACGATTTCACTATGGCTAGCTCTGGCGGTGGCCGCATTCGCGCTCGGCGCGCTGCTCGCCGCGCGACCGACGCTCGGTCTGGTCTGCAGTTATCTTGCGATCGCACTCGCAGCGAATGCGGCGGTTGCGAACCTGCTCGCGCCTCCACATTCAGAGCATAGCGTCGCCCACATGGTTGAAGGCTCGCGGGTTACGATCGAAGGAAGCGTCTATCGTGAAATCGAGCGCGAAGCATACGGCGATCGGCTGTATGTCAAAGTCGAGCGAGCCGCCGAGCAGGGCCAACCGATGTCGCCCTCAGATGGCAACGTCCGAGTCGCGGTGCTCGGCGGCGGCGTCTTCAGTCTGGGCGATGAAATCCTGCTTAGCGCGCGAATCCATTTCCCGCGCAACTACGGAAACCTCGGCGAGTTCGATTACGTGAGCCTGATGGCTCGCGACGGTATCGACGCGACGATGACGGCGTCCAAGAACTTGCTCGGTTCGCCGAGATTTCAAATCATCGGGCATCGTTCGCGTTTCCCCGCGAGCCAGATTGAATCGATAAGAACTCACATCGGCGAGTTCTTCGATCGTAACCTCGGTTATCCCGAAAACGCCGAGATGCGCGCGCTGGTGATCGGCGATCAAGGCGAAATCGGCGATCCGCTTCGGCAAAC
>PMOH01000248.1:6071-6877 GCA_003161515.1 Deltaproteobacteria bacterium | reverse complement strand
TGGTGAGGATGCCGCTTTGACCTGCCAGTCTGGCAGGCCCTCTACGAAGAACTCGGACCCAAAGGCTTCATCCCAATCGCGATCGCATTCGACAGCGGCGGCAATGCCGCGACCGAGCCCTGGATCAAGGCGGCCAAACCGACCTACCCGTGCCTGATCGATCGGCAGCACATCGTGGCCGAGCTTTACGACATGGTCAATGTTCCGACTGCCGTCTGGATCGACACGCGCGGCAAAATAGTCCGGCCGAGCGAGCCCGCCGGCGTCACCGACGCGTTCCGAAAAATGGATCACAAGAATTTTTCGATTCCGGCCGACGCGATGAAAGAACTGCAGGCCAAGCGCAAGGCGTACCTCGACGCGATTCGCGATTGGGTCGAGAAAGGACCGAAGAGCCGGTTCGCATTCGACTCGGCTGAAGTGCTCACGCGGATGCATACGCCGGACGATGCGCAGGTCCGCGCGGCCGCGAATTTCAGACTCGGCGAATACCTGTTCGAAAAAGGGCATGCCGCGGCGGCGCAGAAATATTTCGAAGAAGCAAAGCGGCTGCGTCCGGAAAGCTGGAACTACAAGCGGCAGGCATGGGCGCTCGAGGATCCGATGAAGGCGGGCGGTCCTGAATTTTGGGCGGCGGTCGATGCGTTGGGGGACAGGAAGTATTACCCGGGCGCGGAGGATATATAAATCACGTTATTTAACGCGGAACCCACCGTGGGTTCCGCACCTCCTTGGGCAGGGGTGACCCCTGCACCCAGTGAGAAGAAATCGCAAAATGGCGAGGACGCCATTTTGCTCGAAGGTTC
>PMOH01000248.1:0-6029 GCA_003161515.1 Deltaproteobacteria bacterium | reverse complement strand
AGGGAGAGGTGTTGGAATCTGATTTTGTACAATCGCGAAATACTTGTCGTAGGATACGGGTCGCTGCTTAGCGGGTATGGATTGCTGGCTGAACGGCGCCGTGGCGCGAGCCGGCTGGTCGCCCGCGATGCGCATCCGGTTGCGATCCTAAATGCGCGGCGCGGGCTCGCCAAGCCCTCAAGCCATGGCAAGTATCTGGCGATGGATATCGAGCCGGTCGATCGTGAATCGCCGATGTCCGCATCTGCAGGAAGGAACGACGGTGGTATTGGCGGACTGCTGCTTACCTTCGATCGCGAATTCGCTCCGCTGATCGCGCGGCGCGAGGAATACGATCCGGACGCGTTCGAGCGGTTGATCGCGATCGCGGATAGAGCCGGCAAGCCGATCGGCGAATTCCTGATGGAGATTGCGCGCGAGACTGATTTCGATTTGCTGGCTTATCGGGTCGCGCTGCGCGCGGTGATCGGGTACACGTCGCCGGGGTACATTTTCCATCCGATTGAGATCGATGACGGCCGGGTCGCGATAATTGCGATTGGATCGGGATTCGACGGGAGCGGCGATTCGGCAATTGTCTCGCGCCGACAACAATACAAAATGGACCGGTTGCTTTCGCTCGACGAATCGCTGCGCACCGAAATTCCTGGTTTCGATCGAGCCGGGCAGATCGGATATTACGCAGAATGCGTGCTGGGCGGATTGCATGGAGTGGACGTGAGCGATTTGGCATCGGGATTCGACGCCGATGCGGATTGGGTGCGTGACTTGGCGGCGCATCTTGGGCCGATCGCGTCCGGCGAGCGCGAGCGGTTTCTCGAGGCGACATCGATTGATGCGGCGCGGTACGGCGAGCGGTTTTCGTTTTCGTTGCGGCGCGCGGCGAGCCTGGATGCGCTGCTAAAGCTGGCGGTCGTTGTATAGTGGTGAGCGACAAGTCGATGGGATCGAAAGCGAATTTTTCAATTCATGTCGCGAAAGAGAATCTGAAATTCTCGGCCGCGCACTTTATCGCATACCCCGGATTTCGCGAGCCGCTGCATGGGCACAATTACCAGGTCGGCGTGTACGTCGAGGGGCGGCTGGCGAAGACCGGCTACGTGATCGATTTCGGGCTGATCAAAAAACTCACCAAGGAAATCGTCGATCGGCTCGACGAGCGCACGATCATTCCGGGCAACAGCGATTGCCTGACGATCGACGGGCCGAAAGACGGCAAGATAAAAATCCACTACGAGCGCGACGAATTCGTGCTGCCCGCCGGCGACGTGTGTATCGTGCCGATCGTGCATAGCTCGGCGGAAGAGCTCGCGCGTTACATCTGGGACGAGTTGGCCTCGGCGCTACGGGCGTGCGGTGCGTTGACCGAAGTGACGACGATGGAAATCTCGGTGGCCGAGGGACCGGGTCAGTCGGCGCATTATCGGAATTCGACGAGCGACAACTGATCCATTTCGCGTTCTCTTCGTAACAATAAAAGCTGCTTGCTTTGTCTATTCTGCTCACTGGTAGTCATAGCTCTGTCAACTAGCTGGACGGCGTGAGACGATTTGCGCGTTCAGTGACATGTTTTCTTTTCGCATCGCAGTTTACACAGCGGAATAAAAATGGGATTGCAGCCGAAATATGCGGAAGTCGACGCGCCGTTCGCGATCGAGCGCATGCTGGTCGGAGAGCATCCGGCGATCGTCAAGCTGCGCGCGTTAGTCGAGCGCGTCGCGCCGACCGAGGTGACGGTGCTGATCACCGGCGAGAGCGGCACCGGCAAGGAAGTGGTTGCGCAGGCGATTCATACGCTGTCAACCCGGAGCAATCAGCCGTTCGTGCCGGTGAACTGCGCGGCGATTCCGCACGACCTGCTCGAGTCGGAAATGTTCGGGCATGAGCGGGGAGCGTTCACGGGCGCGGCGGGATCGCGTCATGGGCTGCTGACGACCGCGGATCGCGGCACAATTTTTCTTGACGAAATCGGCGAGATGCCCAAGGGGTTGCAGGCGAAGCTGCTGCGCGTGCTGGAGGACGGGGTGGTGCGAGCAGTCGGCGCGGACCGGTCGACGCGCGTCAACGTGCGCGTGATCGCGGCGAGCAACGTCGATCTGGCGGCGTCGGTCGCGCGAGGCGCGTTTCGCGAGGACCTCTTCTATCGGTTGCAAGTCGTGCCGATCGTGATCGCGCCGCTGCGCGAGCGGCGTTCCGATATTCCGCTCCTGACCGAGCATTTCCTCGAGCGGATTCGCGATCGCGTGCCTGGGCGCGAGCTCGCAATCAGCCGCGAGGCGATGGTCACGATGTGGTCGTACGATTGGCCGGGCAATGTGCGCGAGCTCGAGAATATGGTCGAGCGATTGGCGATTCTGTGCGAGGGCTCGATTATCGACACGTCGATACTTCCGGAAATCATGGTAGCGAGTGCGCGGCCGGCGACCCCGCCAATGAAGGTCGAGCTGGGTAACGGAGGGGTGAGCCTCAACAACTTGGTACGGGAATTGGAAGGTAGGTTGATAAACGATGCGCTCAAGCAAACTGCGGGGAACAAACAGGCGGCGGCGCGGCTGCTCGGACTGAAGCGGACGACTTTTTCAGCGAAGTTGAGGCGCTGCGGCGTAATAGCTCCGGCGTCTTTGGACGAAAGCGAGGAAGGGTAGGCCATCAGGGGATCGTATGGATGAACCAATCAGGCAACCACAGATAATGGTGGTTGACGACGACCAGGATACTGTCGCAATCCTCTCGCGGCATTTGCAACGCGAAGGCTTTGTCCCGATAGAGGCCACTTCCGGCGCACAATGTCTCAAACTGGTGCATGAAAACGAAGTCGATGTGATTCTGCTCGACCTGATGATGCCGGGGATGGACGGCTTCGAGGTCGTCAAGGCGCTCAAGGACGATCCCATCACCGCCGAAATCCCTATCATTATGATCACTGCGCGAGACGACCTGGATGCGCGGGCCGAGGGGATGCGCCTTGGGGTCAGCGACTTCCTGGCCAAGCCGGTATTTCGCCGCCAGCTCGCCAGCCGGGTCCGTGCGCAGCTCGACGTGGTCGAGACGTCGCGCAACGCGAGCGCCGCGATGGATCGTCTCGAAGCAGCAAGGAAGCATCGCGCACAATAAACTGCGCGCGCGATTTCGCACGATCTCGATTGGCGCGCTTTGCCGCAGTACACCCGCTGCATGATCGCATTGCCATCCCCTGACGCGTTCGACTACAAATTAGTGGCTTGGTCCTGGTACCGGGGTGAAACCCTTCCGGGATCGTCGTTCGAGATGAGTAAGGAGAATTCGCGATGAACGGTGAGAGCCGAAAACCGCAAGCCAATGTGATTGCGGCGCTGACTTACCTGCTGGGCTTCGTCACCGGCATCATTTTTCTGTACCTCGAGCCGTACAATCAGGACGAGTTCATCCGCTTTCACGCGCGCCAGTCGATCGGTTTCTCGGTCGCATGGTTCGCGATCGCGATCGTCTTCGGCGTGTTCATCGCAGTGCTGCCGCATGGGTTGGGCGCGCTGCTCAATTTCATTCTGACTCTGATCGACATCGGGCTCGCGGTGTTCTGGGTCGTGCTGATGTACAAGGCGTACAACGGCGAGCGCTACCGCATTCCCGAACTCGCCGACATCGTCGACAGCATCGCCGGCACTCCTGCCGCATAGATCTTTTCCCCTCTCTCTATAACGCTTCGGTTCCCCTTCCCGCTCGGGAAGGGGTTAGGGGTTAGGTTGCTTGCGTCATCGCGATGCTCGCAACAGAGGACCGCTGCGCGATTTCAAAAACCGGAACCGGCTTCGCGTGCGCGAAGCTGTCCGGAAGCCAGAAGCCATGTCCTGCCGCTCGCGTTGCTCGCCTCGTCAGGATGACACGGTACGAGATGTAGTCGTCGTGCCGGCGGGCTTTTCTCCGGCGGTCGCGACTTTCTCGTCGTCCGCTGGTTGCCCGTTGCCGTCGGCCTGCGGTTCGGCGCTTTCTTCAGGCGCTGCCGGCTGAACAACCTGCGACTGAATATTCGCGGTACCCTGCGGCGCGAGGCGGAGGCTCGGCTCGCGGTTGATCGCGTCGAGCACGCGGCGCGAAATCTCGTCGGTGATTTGCGGCGCAGTATAGGTCTCGGCGGGATAGCGGATGACAATTTCCAGCCCGTCCTTGCTCAGATGCAGGCGGCTCTGCGGCTTGGGCGTTTCGAGCATGATGTTGAGGTCGCGCTCGAGATGCCGGTAGTCGCGCATCACGCGGTCGCGATAACGCGCGAACACTTCGTCAACCGCGTCGAGCAGCCGCTTCTCGGCCAGCCGGTAGTCGATATCGGGCGCGAGCGTGAGCCGCACCTCGTTCCATACGAAGCTGGTGCCGGGCGCCTGCTTGAAGAAGTTACCCGATGGCTGAAACACGATTGCGTTTGAGAAAACAGCGACGCGCCCGGTGGGTTCGCGATGCGTCCCCGTCCCGCCGAGTTCCATCAGCGAAAGTTTCACCAGCCCGATGTCGATCACGTCGCCGGTCACGCCGCCGATTTGCACGCGGTCGCCCGCCTTGATTCCGAATCGTCCAATCAGAAAGAAGTAGCCGGCGATCGACAGGATCACGTTCTGCAGCGCGACGGCGATACCGGCGGCGGCGAATCCCACCACGGTGGCGGCCGATCCGAGCTCGTCGGAAAAGTTGGCGATCAGGACGATCACGATCAGCAGGCCGAGCACGAGACGCCGCGCCGCCATTACCTGACCGCGGCGCCGGATGTCGGTGACGTAGCGATTGGTTATCCATCGCCACAAAAGCGAGCCGAGGAAAATCACCAGCAAGGAGGTCGCAAGCACGCCTAGGCGGATCAGAAGGGTGCGAAATTCCTTGCTCCAGCGCTGCGAGATCGCGTCGTGCCATTGGCCGACGTTGTTTGTGTAAATCCCCAGCAGCACGATTTGCTTGCTGAGCGGCAGCGCGATTGCGCTCAGCATCTTGTGCTCGTCGAGCAGGCCTTCGAACGAGGTCTTGCGATTCTTGAGAGTCGCGACATCGGCGGCGCCGGGGTTCTGCGCAAGTGCTTTGCCGCGCGTGTCGAGGGCGCTGATCAAGCTGATAGTCGATTTGCGGACGGCAGCGGCGCGCGCGGACAGGGCTTGCGCGAGTGCGATGTTCTGTTCGAGCGCGTCGAGCTTGTTGCTGAGCGTGAACAGCTCGCTGATGAGGCTCAGAATCCCGGTCGGCTCGGGTCTCACCGCGAGGGCGGTGTCGGCAGTCAAGGTGATCGGTTTTTTGCTGGTATCGGGAATCGAATGTTCGAGCTCGTCGATTTGAGCGGCGAGCGTGGCGGTTTGATCGGGCGACGAACTGCTGATCTGGAACTGAGCGAGCGCGTTGAGCGCATCGGCGCGCGCCTGGTTGAGATCGAGCTCATTCTGCGCGCCTTGAATTTCGGAATTGATCGCAGCGCGGTCTCGCGCGGGCGCTTTCGCGAGCCGCGCCTGCGAATCCTTGATGCGGGCACGGAGCGTGTTGTCGGTGGCGGCGAGGGTCGCGGCGCTCTGCGCGACGTTGCCCACCGCGGCGGATGCGGAAGGCGAGTTTCCCGACGCGGCGACTCCGCCGGCGCCCGGATTGGTCTTGGCCAGAAACGCAGCCTGCGCGCGCGCAGACTCGAAGGCCAGGCGCAGAACTTCGGCGGCGGTCTGGCGATCATTGGCGAAGAAAAGGGTCTCGTCGGGATCTTGCACGAGCTGGGCTTCTGCGCCGAGATGCCCGTACCAGTTGATCACGTCGGTCAGGTAGGCGATGACGCTGTGCGCGTCGAACGCGGGGGCGCTCGACGTCGCAGGACTCGCCGCAGCCGCAGGCTGCGGCGCACCAGTCGCGGCGACTGACGGCGCCGCCGAGGTTGGCGCCGTCGAAGCAGCCTGCGACGTCGTCGTCGCAGGACTCTGCGCCAACGCAGGCGCGATCGCGATTGCGAGCGCAATTGCACTGGCCAGCATAACTACGGATAGAGTTGAGGTCTTGCGGCAGGAACGCATTGCGATTAGCCGGACTGGGCAGGC
>PMOH01000356.1 GCA_003161515.1 Deltaproteobacteria bacterium | reverse complement strand
CGGGATCGCCCGACAGGACCGTCGAAGTAGGACTGGTGCTGACCGCGATTGAAACGCGATCTTCGTAACCCGCGATCGCGTTCCGCGCGTCTTCGATCGAGAGCTCCACCGACGCCATCGCGCCTTGCCCGACGGTACGCTTGACCAGCTTGCTGCGCGTGCAAATTATCAGCGCCGCGTCTTCGAGGCTGAGCGCGCCACTGACGTACGCAGCCGCGACCTCGCCCATGCTATGGCCGACGACCGCGTCCGGTTCGATACCCCATGAACGCCACAGCGCTGCGAGCGCGACCTGAACTGCGAACAGCGCAGGCTGGATCACATCGACTTCGTTGAGCCGCGATTCGGCCGTATCGGTGGCGGCCAGTTGCGCGATCAATGACCAATCGGTATGCGGCCGCAGCGCCAGCTCGCATCGCTCGATCACCTCGCGAAAGATGGGTTCATCGTGAAGCAGCGTCCGGCCCATGCCGAACCATTGCGATCCTTGCCCGGAAAAAACGAAAGCCAGTTTTTTGTGGGCGCCGAGAGCTTTGCGGCCGGACGAAAGACCGGCGCGAGTCTCTCCTTTGATGAAAGCTTCGAGACCTTCGATAAGTTGATTCGACGAATCGCCGGTTACACTCAAGCGATAGTCGTGATGACCGCGGCGCGCGCTCGCGGTGTAACAGATGTCATGCAGCGACGATTCAGAGCTCGCCAAAAATCCCTGGTAGCTTCGCGCGACAGCCTGTAGCGCCTCAAGGCTGCGCGCCGAGAGTGGCAGGAGGTAACAGGACTTAGTCGCGACTGCTTCGCGATGCTTACTTCGCGACTCGGGCGCCTGCTGCATGACCACGTGAGCATTGGTGCCGCCGAATCCGAACGAACTGACGCCCGCCAGCGCAGGACCGGTCTCCGCAGACCACACTCCCGGCCGGGTCTGGACGCGAATCGGGAGTTCGTCGAAAGGTATATGAGGATTAGGCTCCTGGAAGTGCAGGCTCGCCGGAATCTCCGCATTGTGGAGCGCGAGCGCGACCTTGATCAGTCCCGCGACCCCAGCCGCCGCCTCGCAGTGTCCGATATTCGTCTTGACCGAACCGATCGCGCAAAAATTTCCCGGCGTACGACCGTCGGCCAGCACCCGGCCCAGCGCTCGCGCCTCGATCGGATCGCCCAGCAGAGTGCCGGTGCCATGCGCCTCGACGTATTGAACGTCGCCGGCTGACACGCCTGCCCTTCGATACGCTTCGCGCAAGACAGCTTCCTGCGCGAGAGGATTCGGCGCCATCAGGCCGTTGCTGCGACCGTCCTGATTCACCGCGCTGCCACGGATGACGGCGTAAATTGTATCTTTGTCGGCAAGCGCGCGACTTAGCGGCTTCAGCACGACGAGTCCCGCGCCCTCGCTGCGAACGTAGCCGTTGGCGCCCGCGTCGAAGGTCTTGCAACGCCCGTCAGGCGCCATCACGCCGGCCTTGGTGAAGTTCATCGTGATCGCAGGCGACAGGATCAGGTTGACGCCGCCGGCTATCGCCAGCGTCGATTCACCGTTGCGCAGACTGGTGCATGCGAGATGGACTGCGACCAGTGACGACGAGCATGCAGTGTCGATCGCGATGCTCGGTCCACGAAAATCCATCAGGTACGAAATCCGGTTGGCCGCGATGCTAAGTGCGTTGCCGGTTCCCGCGTACGCATCGATACGGCTGAAATCGCCGAACTGCGTCCGGCCGTAATCGTTGTTCGAGATTCCCACGAAGACGCCGGTCTGGCTGCCGGTAAGTCTCTCGACTGCCTGCCCCGCGTCTTCCAGTGCTTCCCAGGTTACTTCGAGCAACAGGCGCTGCTGCGGGTCCATTCGCGCAGCTTCGCGCGGCGAGATGCCGAAAAACTGCGGATCGAACTGATCCACCTGCTCGACAAAGCCGCCCCATCGCGTGCTGATTTTGCCCGGCACAGTTGGATCCGAATCGTAAACCTCGTCGAGATTGAAGCGGTCGGCCGGCACTTCCGTGATTGCGTCCACGCCGTCGCGAATCGACTGCCAGAACTCCCGAGGACCGCTGCTGCCGGGAAACCGGCAGCCGATTCCAATGATCGCGATCGGCTCGGCTTCCGTCTCGCTTCGAGCGTCGGGTCGCGACTCATCCGTCGAGCCGCTCAAATGCCGAGCCAGCGTTTCGATAGTTGGGAACTCGTACGCCAAATCAGCGGGGACTTTCTGTCCGATCCAGTCGCCGAGTTCGCCCGAGAGGCTGACCGCCTCGGTCGAGCCCATTCCGTAGCTCGCGAAAGGTTCCCGCACGTCGATTTCTTCGGGCGCGACACCGAGCAGCTCAGAGAGCTTATCGACCAGCCATTTTTCGATGACCTCCGCGCTATAAGCGTCCTCGCGGGGATTTGCCGTCGCGATCGACGCGTTCGCTAGTTCGCCATTGATGAGATTCCCGGCCATCGCTGTTACCTCAGAGGCTGGCGAGGGTGCCGTCGAGAAAACCGGCCTGGCATGCGCGGCGCTCGAGCTTGCCGCTGGAAGTCTTTGGCATGCTACCGGCGCGCAACAGCAGAACGGCGTGCACTCTCACGTCATGCTCTTCAGCAACCGCGCGCCGGATAGCACGCACCAACGCATCGACGTCGAGCGGCAGCCGCCCGTTGTGATGCGGATGCGAAGTTCCGTTGCCATTCCAATTGCCGTTGCGGTGTCCGTTGCCGTTGCCGTTCCCATTTCCATTGCTATGCCCGTTGCCGTTCCCGTTTCCATTGGCCGAATGCAGATTCGTCGCGTAGCGAGGTTCCACTTCCGCAGCGACGATTAGCCGTTCTTCATCCGCGACCTCGACCGAGAACGCCGCGCAACAAGCCGGCCGCACCGCGGGATGGCTCTGCTGCACAGTCAGTTCAATTTCCTGCGGATAGAGGTTGCGGCCACCGATGATGATCAGATCCTTCAAGCGCCCGGTGACGAACAACTCGCCATCGCCGAGGAATCCCAAATCTCCGGTGCGCAGAAACGGACCTTCGCCGCTATCTGCCAGGTAGGCGTGGAAGGTGAGCTCGGTTTCCTCGGGCCGGTTCCAATAGCCGTGGGCCACGCTCGGAGCCGAGACCCAAATCTCGCCGACCTCGTCGGAGGCGCACGCCGTCAACGACTGCGGATCAACTATAACGATCCTCGTGTCCGCCACCGCATGGCCGCTGCCAACCAGGGTGCGGACGTTCGTCCGACGGTCGAAGACCTGGACGACACTGTTGTGGTTGTGTTCGAGCTCTGACACCTGCATCGTGCGCAGTATCGGTTCATCTTTAACAAAGCCTCCCGAAACCATCAGCGTCGCCTCGGCGAGTCCGTAACAGGGATAGAAAAAGTTTGGACGGAAGCCACAAGGATCAAAGGCCGCAGCAAACCGCTTCAGCGTGTCGGCACGGACCGGCTCGGCGCCATTGTACGCCAACTTCCAACTGCTAAGGTCGAGCGCACTTCGCTGCTCCGGAGTAATCTTGCGAGCGCACATTTCGTACGCGAAGTTAGGGCCTCCACTGATAGTGGCCTTGTACTTCGAAACTGCCTGCAGCCATCGCACCGGCCGCTGAAGAAAGGATTGCGGCGGCATGAGAACGCACTCACGCCCTCGATACATAGGTTGGATAATTCCATTGGTGAGTCCCATGTCATGGAAAACCGGCAACCACGTGACCGATACGTCGTCCGGCGAAATCTCAAATGCCTGGTCGATGTGAGCGGAGTTCTCGAGCAGGTTCCCATGACTGACCATCACGCCCCGCGGTATCGCAGTGGAGCCCGAGGTGTACTGGATCAAAGCCAGCGTGTCGCACGTCGCGGCCGGATCGCGCCATTCGTCCGCGAGGTTGCATGCGGTCTTGTCGGTCGCAATCCAACGCAGCGTGCGCAGCCCGGGAGCTTGAGTGAACACACCCTCGATCTTCGCGAGGATCGACGAAGTGCTCAGCACTACTGTCGGTTGAGCGTCGTTCGCGATTGCGCCAAACCGTGAGAGCGCACGCTGCGGCTGTGCCGTATTCGGCGGCGGCAGCGGCACTGCGATCACCCCGGCGTATAGGCATCCGAAAAAAGCTGAGATGAACTCGAGACCTGCTGGATAGAGCAATAGTGCCCGCTCGCCGCTTGCTTGACAGCTCTGGAGCAGCGCAGCAATAGCCCGTGCCTGCCTGTCTAAAGCCCCATAGGTCAGGTGCGCTCCTTCAGTTTCCCCGTCGGTAAGGTAGGTGTAAATCCGGTGCTCTGGCTGTTCGAGCGCCCGCAATCGAGGAAGTTCGACTAAGCTTGAAAGTTTGGCGCGAGTTGGATTCAACGTTGCTGACCCTTGTGTACTGGATAGACGCCACGAATCTCGTGGGATTACCCTATCGAGAGCTCCAACTGTCGCGATTGCGAAGAATCGGTTCCGCCTGCGACAGATGAGGCGGTATCATGAGAGCCTCTACGGGCCTTCGTTTCTAAAAGGTTAGCGTTGGCCTGTCGGAAAGTGGTCGAAGGCGAGAGGAACGCCCACAGTCAGACCGGATCAAAGTCGGACCCGATTCATATGTCGGTCCTGACCAGTCAAGTCTGGGCGCGCCCAGCGTCGGAAGCAAGGTAATGTCGCGATTGGTCGAATTTTTACGTTCTTGAGGGAACACCGGACCTTGTGACTGAGGCACATTTCGCACGTCGTACTCGTAACCTGCCCGGCTACACCCGGCGCGCGTCTCGACTGCAAAATGTGCCGTGAGACATCAGAACGTTCGAAGTCGTTCCTTCCGTAACTCATCGCGGATGGCATCAACCGCCGATTATTATTAAATAGAGATCGTCGGTTTCGCCTCCCGCGATCCGAAGGCACGCGCGGCCACATGCCCTCATGGTGAAGCCCAGCGTGCCTTCTTTTTTCTTCGTTTCAGAATCCCAAGGCTGAAGACAAATCAGCAGGTACGCCCAGAGACCGTCGCGTAGTGCGTGAGACTGCCAGCGACCGGCTATCGGCGCCCCATCATCCCACTGACGAAGCGTCAATTACTAATCCTCAATAGCTATTCTGAAGTCACATCAAATAGTCATTCGCCACATACTGACTATTCAACTGAGAAACACCTCGTCTTTGCCGAAGGCCACCAAAACAAGCCACTGACGCTATGTTTGGTTATCCGAATAACGAAGACAGACGCCTTGAAGATGTATATTTGCCCACCAAGGAGTATCGTCAGTGATCCGCAGAACTATACTCACTAATGTACTAAGGAGACACCGACATGAACTTGAAATCAACTACCGCGCTGCTCGCACTAGTAAGTGCACTTACTATTCCGAATTTGGCCTCCGCCGCATCGCGCGATGCGATAGATGCGATGAGGTTGCTGAACGGCGCCAATCAGATGAACAACGAACAACAGGACGCGGCGACAATGCTGCGCAGCAAGGCGGGAGACAATCAGGCCATGATCACGATGGCGGATACGATGACCGGCGATTTCAAAGCCAACCAGGAAGCGGTCAAGGCGCTCGCTGATTCGCGGAAGATCACGCTGAACGAGTACAAAAAGGACACCGCTGCCAACGACGAAATGTCGAAATTGAACGGCGGCGCCTTCAACGCCGCGTTCTTTGCCAGATCTGTTCGCGATCAGAAGGGCGCGATCGAAACATTCAAAACCGCCAGTCGCAGTTTCAGGAACGATCGCGACATGCAGCTCTACATCGGCCAGACGCTTCCGATCCTGAAGGCGAACCTTGCGATGACCGAGAACCTGCAGCACGACGCAGCGATGGGCAGTTCCGAGAATCCCGCAAACAATCGCACCAGCATGAAGTAAGGCTCGTGCATTTGCTTTTTTTAACAGTAAACAGGCTTCGGTAAGAACAGGTGTCGAGTGACGTTACAAACCGTAGATATTGGCCTCGAGGATCCGCGAAAATCGCGGGTCGCGTCCGCGATCATCGATCTTTTGTATTTCTACAAAACCGGAGAGGGCCGGCCACAGGATATTGTCACGAAGATGCGGTTCGTCGTCGAGACTTACTGCACTTACACATATCCGTCGTTCTTCGATTCGGATGACTCGCTGGCGTGCATCATCGAGAAAATCCGCACCACCGGCGCGCAGCATCCGGCATGCGAGCTTCTCGACGAGCTCGACGCCATCCACGCTTTCTCGCAGGGACATTACCGCGGCCCTGATTCCAACGGCACCGCCGCTCGCCCGCTCGACGTCAATGAGCTCACCGACTTTGTGCGACGCACTTTGAAAATCGTAAAGGCGATACCGAGCCTTCCCTGAGTCGCGACTTCCATTCTGAAAGAACACTGAAACTTAACAAGGAGAATAGTGATATGAGTAGCAAGAACAAGATATTGGCAATTGTACCGGCGATAGTTCTAGGATTTGGACTGGCAATTCCGGCTATCGCACAGGATACGAGCGCCGGCTCCGGCGTTCCTGCCAGCACTTCGATGCATCAGGCAGGCGAAGACACGGAAAGCGCGACGCAGAATGCCTATCACGGCGCGGTTACCGCGGTGGATGACACGGCTATCACAACAGCGGTGAAAACAAATCTGGCCGCTGCCAAGGACATGAGATCCGGACAGATTCACGTCACCACAACCGCCGGCATCGTGACCCTGCAAGGCCGCGTACACGATTCGAACGTTGTATCGCGTGCGGTAGCGATCGCCAAGGATGCGAGCGGCGTGCGAAATGTTACCAACGACCTGCAGGTGGACCCTTCAGTTCCTCAGAGCTAGAGCGCATCAGGACATAACTGATGAGCGCGATCGTCTCGACTCGCTGGGGAAGACTCGAAGGTGAGGAGCAAGCCGGGCTGTTCGTCTTCAAGGGAGTGCCATTCGCCGCCGCCACTGACGGCGTTCGGCGATGGCTTCCTCCCAAGAAGCCACCGGCCTGGACTGGCGTTCGCGACGCGCGGCGCTTTGGCGCGGTCGCCCATCAAAACTCAGTCACCAACCAGGCCCTCGCCGCGATGAAGATCGATCAAGCGCACTCGGAAGATTGCCTGAATCTAAATGTGTGGACTGCGGGGCTCGATCGCGCACGACGACCCGTGATGGTCTGGATTCATGGCGGCGGATTCACGATCGGCGCCGGCTCGCAGGAAATTTACAACGGCTCGGTTCTCGCCCGGCGCGGCGACGTGGTCATTGTCACGATTAATTACCGCCTCGGGCCGCTCGGCTTTCTGCGTCTCAACGACGTCACCAACGGACGTATTCCATCCAGCGGCAACGAAGGGCTGCTCGACCAGATTGCCGCGCTTCAATGGGTCCGCGACAATATCGCCGAATTTGGCGGCGATCCCGACAACGTCACGATCTTCGGTGAATCGGCCGGCGGTATGAGCGTCGGCGCGCTGCTGGCGATGCCGTCCGCGCGCGGTCTCTTCCACAAGGCGATCGCGCAGAGCGGGTCATGCGACACCGTATCGACGGTAGCGCGGGCGAACCGGACGGCCGAGCGAGTGCTGTCAAAGCTGGGCGTCTCCCCCGACGACGCTGATGCGATACGCGCGCTGCCAGTTGCTCAGTTGCTCACCGGTGTGTTCGGCGCCGACGGCAAGACCCCCGATCGCGAGCTCGGGATGGCCTACCAGCCGGTGGTGGATGGCGCCGTCATACCGCGCGAGTTGATAGAGATGGTGGCGCAAGGCTCGGCGGCCGGCGTCGCGGTGATGGTCGGGTCCAATCTCGAGGAATGGAAATTGTTCTCTGCAATGGATCCTTCAGCCCAGAAACTCGACAAGGCCGGCCTGATTGCGCGGATGAACAAGCGGCTGACCGCAGATTTCGCGGGCTCGGTGATCGCAACTTACGAGCGCGCGCGGGCCACTGCCGGGGCGTCAATCTCACCGCCAGAGTTATTTTCGGCGATCGAGACCGACCGCGTCTTCCGCATGCCGGGCGTGCGTCTCGCGGAGATCCACGGACGGAGTGAGCAGCGCGTTTACAACTATCTTTTCACCTGGCGCTCGCCCGCGATGCGCGGCGCGCTGGGATCATGTCACGCTCTGGAACTTGGCTTCATTTTTGGCACCAACCATCTCGTCGGGATGCGCCGTTTTGCTGGTGAGGGTCCGGCGGCTGAAAGACTCGCTGGCGAGATGCAGGACGCGTGGCTCGCGTTCGCGCGCACCGGCGATCCCAGTTGCGTGAGTCTTGGCGCATGGCCCGGATACACCGAGGCGCGCCGCGCAACGATGCTTCTCGGCGAGACCAGTATTATCGCCGACGCGCCCTTCGACGAAGAGCGTCGCGCTTGGGATAACGTCCCCGGCGGAATTCTCGGCGCGCTCTAAAGTTGGGTCCGCTCAGGCTGCGATGAAGCTGCGGAGCACTTCGAAAAATCGGTCCGGCTGATCGGCGACGATGCCGTGGCCTGCGCCGGCGAATCGTTCGAAGCGCACCAGCTTCGGTGGTAGCGCCGCGACGATTTCTTCGGCGCACGGGACCGGCGTCATCGGGTCGTCCTCGCCTACCATCACGAGCGTGGGGCATTCGATCCGGTGTAGTTCCATAAGGAAGTTCATCGTTTCTCTCTCACCGCGGCGGAACGCTGCCATCAAGCGCGCATTCCATATCGTGCGCGCATCAACGTCGCGGTCGTGGGGACTGCGGTGATAGAGCGGGCCGCATAAACGACGAAACTCGCGCGTTGCTTCCGGCGTGGGATCCTCGAGAAATGCTCTCGCTGCCGCACCGGCCTCCGCTCCACCGAGGCGCTCGAAAACTT
>PMOH01000335.1:20578-21876 GCA_003161515.1 Deltaproteobacteria bacterium | reverse complement strand
TCGAAGATTCGGCCTGGAGATGCGGCCGTTCTGGATGAAGCCGCTTCGACTCTGAAGGCCAATCCGAACGTGACGATTAACGTCAACGGCTACTGCGACGCGATTGGCGGCGAGGAGTACAACCTCAAGCTGTCAGATCGGCGTTCGGACGCGGTCGTAGATTACCTGACGAGAGCCGGTATCCCGTCGAGTCAGTTGATTCCGCACGGCTACGGCAAGACCAACTTCGTCGCCACCAACGACTCGGCTGAGGGTCGCGCCCAGAACCGTCGCGTCGAGCTGGTGCCTAACGATTAGGTCGAACTGAAACTGGATACGTCAAACGAAAAGCCGCAGTCTCGAAAGGGGCTGCGGCTTTTTTACTGGCGAGCGGGCGTCTTACAATTCGATGAACGGGCACAGCAGCATCACGCCGCCGCGGATGAGCAGCTCAAGCATCGAGGGTGCCCAACGGGTTGGAATCCCGAGCGTGCCGGCGGCTGCGCGAATCGCCCACGATGTCGAGAGGTCCGCGCTGCTGCCTCGGAAATCCAGCCATCGCCGCTCCGCCCGGTAGGTCACGAGTTGATGGCGTTTGTCCGCGGCGATATGGGCGCGATCCCGCGCGATTGCCACTGCGGTCGAGAGGCCGCCAACTTCGTCGACGAGTCCGCGCTCCTTCGCTGCGATTCCGCTCCAGATACGGCCCTTCGCCACCGCTTCGGCCTGCTCGGGACTGAGATGCCGCCCTTCGGCGACCTTCGCCGTGAACGCCGCGTATAGATGTCCAACGGTTTCGTTGAGCTGCGCCAGTTCGGCATCGGTCATCGCGCGCGCCATCGACATCGCGTCACTGATCGGCGCGCTTTTCACGAAATCGAAATGGACGCCGAGCTCATTGAGCATACTTCCGAGATTGAATTTTGCGTACACGACGCCGATGGAACCGGTGATGGTGGCCTGCTCGGCGACGATAGCGTCGGCGCCGGCTGCGACGTAGTAGCCGCCCGATCCCGCGACATCGCCCATCGAGACCACGACCGGCTTGCCGCGGCCCTGCGCCTCGCGCACCGCGCGCCAGACCAAATCCGATCCGACGGCGGAGCCGCCCGGCGAATTCACCCGGAACACGATTGCGCGGACGCGTTCGTCGCGCGACGCGCGATCGAGTTGCGCGGCGGTCGCGACGCCGCTGATATGTTCGCCGGTCGCGGGCGCCTCGCCCGAGACTACCGGGCCGCTGGCGTGCACCAGTGCGATGCGCGCGCGGCGTCCCCGCTCGCGAGTGAAGATTGCATGGCGCCGGTAGCGCGCCAGGT
>PMOH01000335.1:0-20563 GCA_003161515.1 Deltaproteobacteria bacterium | reverse complement strand
CCCTCGCGATCGATCAGCTTATTCTCGACCGCGAACTTTGCGCTGACGAAGCCCGCCGCGATCAGCTCGCGCGCTTTTTCAGGAGAGAGTTTCCGGGCCGACGCGATCGTTTCGACGAGTATCTTCTCCCAGTCTGCGACGATCGCCTCCATGCTCTCGCGCAGCGCCGGCGACATCGTGTCGCGGCCGAGCGTCTCGGCGGCGCCCTTGTACTCCTTCCACTGCAGCGTCTGCGCCTGGATTTTCAACTTGTCGAGCGCGTTCTTCAGGAAGACTCCGCCGGTCGCGACGCCGAGCATCGTGAGCATTGTGTCGGGATTGGCGACAATCTCACCCGCTCCCGCCGCAACCAGGTATTCGCGCAAGCCGGCGTCATCGCCGCGCAGCAGCGCGATCACGCGTTTGCCAGACGTCTGCGCGGCGCGCATCAGCCGATGGACCTCATGTGCTGTCGCCAGGCCAGCGCCGAAGCTCGCGATCTCGACCACGATCGCACGGACGTCATCGTCGATCGCCGCCGACTCGAACGCGTAGCGGAGATGGTCGAGGCTAATCGCGCCGCGACGCATGATCTGATCGAGCGGCGAACCCGTCACGTCTTCTTCGATCGGACCCGCGAGCTTTATCACCAGGACGGCGTCATGCGGGATTTGCGCGGGTCTGACGACGGCGAAATGAAACGCCGCAACCATCGCGACCGCGACTGCAATCACGCCGAATCCGGTCTTCAAGTCGCCGGCCGCGCAGAACACGGCGCCGACCGAGAACAGAATCGCGACAATAATCCCGAGTCGGACCTCGCGGCTTATCCACAATCGTTCACTAAACGGGTTCTTCATTCTTTAAATCGGTCGCCTTTTTTGGTCGGTCCAAATACACTACCGCTTTTCGATGCGCAGGTCTGTCCTCATCCTGATTCTCGCCTTCAACGTCGTCGGCCTCGCGTCGTGCTCGACTGGTACGAGCGCGCCCAAGCCGGGGCCGCCGCCATTTGTGGCGCGTTCGACGACGCTCGCCGTCACCAACGGCATCAAGGTGCTGACCAACGTCGCGATGCCGAGTGGGTTCGCGCCGATTCCCACGCGTCCGCCGATCTGGATGCAAAACGGCGAGGAGATTGGCGTCGTTGGAACGCAAGCGGGGCACACGATCATGTACGGCCTGGGCGGCGCCGCGTGGCGCACCGGCCGAATCCTCGCGGCGGAGACCGGACCGGGCGCGGCTGAGGAAGGAACGCTCGCCGATGTCGCGGTGAGTCCCAACGGACTGACGCTGGCGACCGCGATGGTCGCGGCGGCCGGCGATCGCGCCGATGTGATCGTGCGCGACCTGATCGCGACTGGCCCGGGCAATGTAATCTCGAGCTTCAATGGCCGGTACGATTCGGTTTCGATTAGCTGGCTGAATGACACGACGATCGCGCTCGCGCTACGAGCGCATCCCGAGCCGCCGGAAGAATCCGCAGTCAACCAGGAACCGAAGCCCGATCCGGATGCGCCGGACGTTCAGCCGCCGCCGACGCTCTCGGATGGGCTGCAGTTGATTGTCGTCACCGGCGCCGGTTCTGTCGCGCCGCTGAAATTGTCGTGCCCAATGTCGAAACTCAGTTGGAGCACGCACGGGGTTTATGCGGTCGGCCAGGGCGACGCGGGCGCTCCGCCGGTCATCATCGATCGGCGCGCGGCGACCTGCACCAGGTTTCACGTGCGCGATCCGATTCAGGTGCTCGATTGGGATAAGGACGACGAAGGCTCATTTCTGTACGTCGGGCCCGACCCGACGCGCCGCACGATCGGCGTCTTCAAGTACAACATCGCGACCGGCGCCGAACATCTGATGGGTGCATCGACCGGCGCGGCCTCGTTCTCCTCGGGCAGCGACACGGTCACGCTGGGGGACCGGGATCTCACGTTCACCCGCGCAATCGAACGTCCCGAGATGCCGGTCGTCGCGCAAGTCGCGATAGCGCAAGCCGACCTGACTCAGATCGACGTGAAGTCGTTGGGCTTCGACTCGTGGCCGGAAATGCTCGCGCAGAGCACGATGGCCTATTCGAAGGGCGCGAATGAAGCCGCGATGCAAATCTTCTCGCCGAGCAAGCCGGTGCCATGGCGAAAAATCGTCACGTACTCTCTGCACTACGACAGCGCGTTTCTGTTGGCCGAAGGCCCGGCCCAAGGCATCGTCACGATGAGCTGGTCGCTCAGAGGCAGATGGCTAGCCTTCCTGGACGGCGACGCCACCGTGGGCACGGTGATGACAGTCCTCGCTCCCCCGCGGTAGGTGTTGCCAGGCGAGCAACGCGAGCGACCCCTGTGTCACCCTGACGAAGCGAGCAACGCGAGCGGCAGGAACGGGCCTCGGACAGCTTCGCGTCTTTGTGTCATCCTGACGACCTGAGCAACGCGAGGGGAGGACATGGCTTCTGGCCTCCGGACAGCTTCGCGTACGCGAAGCCGGTTCCGGTTTCCGAAAATCGCGCAGCGCTCCTTTTGCCGACGCTCTACGCGCTAACTACCCAGGCGCGCGCGATTTGCCCAATACTCCGACGCGGTGCGGAATGCGGCGGCGGCGCGCTCGAAACTGTCGAACACCACCAGGCTCCGCGCGCGCGCCAGCTCCTTGCCCCGCGCCACGATCGCCTCGACGTGCGCCGGATGCATCACGATGGCAAACGGCTTCGTCGATCGCCCCGCAAAATCCGCCAGCTTGTCGAGCAGGCCCGTAATTTCATCTTCGTGCGCGGCCCATCGCGCCGCGCGCAGTCCGGTGCCGACCTCGAGCACGATCGCGTCGATGACCGGGTCGCGTTCGAGAATCTCCAGGATGCGATCGAGATTGCCCTGATGATGCCCGGCGCCGATGGTCCCGCCGGCGTCGAGCGGATTGCGATAACTGCCGCCGATCACGTTGAAGAACGTTTTCAGCTCGTCGTACGAGGACTCCGACAGCGCGGGAATCTCGAGCCCCGCCGTCGCGAACGTGTCGGTGATTACCACCGACTGTCCGCCAGTCATCGCGACCAGGCCCATCCGGCGGCCCGCGAGGCGCTTGGCGCGCGCGAACAGCTCGACCGCGTCGAGCATCGCGTCGAGGCTCGACACTTCAACCGCCCCGCTCTGCCTCACTACGGTGCGCCAGGTCGCCTCTGGCGTCGCGAGCGATCCGGTGTGAGAGAACGTCGCGCGCGCGCCCGCCTCGGTCACCCCGCCCTTCCAGATAACCATCGGATGCCGCTCGGCCGCGTGCCGGACGCTGTCGAAAAATCGGCGCCCGTCGCGCACGCCTTCGATATACATTCCAATCACGCGCGTCGCCGGGTCCGCCGCCATCAGGTCGATATAGTCGGCCGCTTCGAGCACCAGCACGTTGCCGATCGACGCGGCCTTGTTCACCTTGATGCCGTGGCTCGGCGCCTGCAGGCAAAAGTTGATGGTGTGGGTACCGCTCTGCGAAATGAAGCAAACGTCGCCCGCTTCGCCGACTTTTTCTTCGGGAAAATTACGCAGCCCCGCGCCCGGACTGTAGAGCCCCATGCAATTTGGCCCGACCAGCGCGATCTCCGAATTGATCGCGAGGTCGCGCAGCTCGGCTTCCAGCCGGATTCCCAGCTCTTCGGACGTTTCCGAAAATCCTGACGTGAAGAATCCAATCGAGCCGACGTGGTTCGCGACGCAATCTTTTAAAATTCGCGGCGCGATTTGCCGCGGAACCGCGCTCACTGCGTAGTCGATTGGCTCCGTGATTTCCGCGAGGCTTTTGCGATTCTCGACGCCCATCGCTTCGATTCCCGGTATTTCGTTGGGATCGATTTGCACCGAGTAGAGCTTGCCCTTGAGTTGCGACATCGCGCGCAACCACATGTACCCGCCCATCCGCTTGTCGCCGATGACGACCACTGCGCGCGGGTTGAACGCGCGCTCGAGGTTCTTGAGCCGCGCCGCGCGATGTGGATCAGGCTGCGAGATCCCGGCTTTATGGGCGGCGAGGACGATCCGTGCGTCGAGGATTGCGAGCCCATCTTCATAAGCGACGACCGGATTGAGATCCATCTCGGCGATTTCGGGATGTGTCCACGCGATTCCGGAGACAGTCTCGATCAGCGAAACGATGGCGTCGATATCGACGCCCGGCTGTCCGCGGACGCCACGCAAAAGCGGGGAGCCTCGAAGCCGCGCAAGCATCGCCGACGCTTCGCGCCCGCCAATCGGCGCCAGCGCCAGCGCCGTGTCCTTCATCACTTCGACCAGCACGCCGCCGAGCCCGACCATCACCATCGCGCCGAATCGATCGTCGCGGAACGTCCCGGCAATCAGTTCGAGCCCCGGCTTCGCCATCGGCTGTACGGCGACACCTTCGAAACGCGCGTCACGGGCTTTGGCAGCGAGGCTGCGGCGGATTCGATCGAACGCNNGCGACGCCGCCCCCACCGCGTCGTCAGCCGTCGCAATCGCCTCCGGCACGACGACCGGCAGCCCCAGCGAATGCAGAATCCGCTTGCTCTCAATTTCCGTGAGAACCGTCCGCCCACTCGAACGCGCGGACGAAATTACCGATGAAACGATGGAGTCAGTCACGCTTGTCGCGTATAGCAGAGCCCAACGACTATTTGAACCGTCGAGGAGTCCGCGCATGTCCCGTCCGGTACGCCAACGCAAAAAAGTTTTCATCACTCGCGCGATCGATCCTGCTGCACTGATGCGCCTGTGCGCCGCGGCTCAAATTTTTGTCTGGGATGAGGAAATGCCGCCGCCCGCCTCCGCGCTCCTATCCGCGCTCGCCGGCGCCGATGCGATACTCTCGATGGTTACCGACAAGATCGACGCGCGCATGATCGCGAGCGCACCGCGTCTGCGCGTCATCAGCAATCTCGCCGTCGGCGTGGACAATATAGATGTCGAAGCTGCCACCCGGGCGGGTATCGCCGTCGGCCATACTCCCGGCGTTCTGACCGAGGCCACCGCGGACCTTGCCTTCGGCTTGTTGATGGCGACCGCGCGGAGAATCGCCGAGGCCGATCGTCATGTACGCGCGGGCAAGTGGCGCACGTGGGGACCGATGACGATGCTTGGCCGCGACATCCACTCGAGCACGCTCGGGCTAATCGGATTCGGTGCGATTGGACAGGCGATGGCGCGTCGCGCGATGGGTTTCGGGATGCGCGTGCTCTACCTGAAACATCGTTCAGGCCAGCGCAAGCCGAGGCGCGATGCCGGGCTTGCAGGCGCGACCGGGGTCAGTCTGAATCGCTTACTGGCTCGATCGGACTATGTGTCGATTCACGTACCGCTGACGGAAAAGACGAGTCGCATGATCGGGGCGCGCGAGTTTGCCCTTATGAAACCGGGTGCGATTCTAATCAACACATCGCGCGGGGCCGTCGTCGATCAGGCTGCGATGGTTGGGGCGCTAAAGTCAGGACGATTGGCGGGTGCGGGCCTCGATGTGACCGACCCCGAGCCGATCGCACCTCGGGATCCGCTGCTTCAGCTCGACAACGTCGTGATCACGCCGCACATAGGCAGCGCCAGCATCGCCGCCCGCGCGAGCATGGCCGCGATCGCCGCGGACAACATCCTGGACGTGTTCGCCGGGCGGTTGCCGCGACGCTGCGCGAACCCGCAGGTCCACTTGCGCCATCCAAAATGACCTAACCTGACCTGTGTTGTGAGCGATTGCTTTGCGATCCCTAACTATTTCGAAAGCCTCAGAAGAATCTTCGCCGCGATCTCCTGGAACACCTGGTTGAGCTCAGAAGAGTCGGACGCAAACACCGCTGATCCTACTGGCAGCGTCGAATCGAAGGTGCTGGCGGCTGGATCGTTGGCGACCTCTCTCAGGAATTCCTGGGCGGCAGGCTGGCCCGTGATCGCCGTTCCCATACCGATCGCGAAAATGTAGGTGTCCTGGTGGAGCATGCCGATTTGGGCAGCTCCCGCATTCCAGGTTGCCGAGTAAAGGTTCACGTTTGGATTATTGGCGATCAGAACCGACCGATACATCGCGTCGCTGTTCGGCGTCAGGCCCGAGGGTCCGCCACACCAGACGATGTCCTTGAGCTCTTCGGATGCGCCGGTCTGCGCATCCGGAAAAGTCTGCGGATTGTTCGAGGCCGAAAGCGCCCCACATCCACTGGTTGGTGCTTTGCAGGTATTGTCTGTGGCGCAACCGCCGGGACTAAAAAATACGACGTTGCTGGCGCCGCACAAACCCAGCGACTCGTCGCCCACATCACAGCCGCAATACAGCAGGTTGGCGGTTGAGACACTTTTCGTGCCCGGCTGACACGTAAGAGTATCCTGCTGTATGTTTGGCCAGCCATCAGTAAAAAATACCACCACTCGTAGCAGATTCGACGTTTTGGGAACCAGAAGGATCTGCCCCTGTCCAGCCGCCAGCCCTGCTTGTGAGTTAGTGTAGTTGATAGCTCCGCCTGGCCACAATTTTGAGGTGGTGATCGCAGAACTGATTGCGCTCTGGAAGGGGCTCGAATTTGGAACCGTCACTGTTGCATACGTTCCAAAAGTGATCACTGAAACCTTGTCTATGGTATCGCTATCGTTAGTGGTCCCGTTGAAGTCCGCAATGAAGTTATTGACCGCGGTTGGCAGCGCCCCGGAGCCCCCGTTCTGGGTCATTGAATACGACGCGTCCAGCACCAGCGACATAACCATCGGGTTGCGTTGAGCCGTGGCACTCGCGCTGACACTCAAGGTGTTGTAGGCGGCTCCCAAAATGCGGATGAAGTAAGTGTTGAGAACGGCCGTGGCAGTGACGGTGACCAGCGTGTTGTTATTGGCGTCCACGGAGAAGCATACGTTTGGCGTAACAGTCCCACTGAGGTTCGGAACTGAGTTATAGTTGATATTGAACGCCGCGTCCCCGGCCAGTCCAGCTGCGCTGGTTATATTGCAGGTGTATCCGCCCGTTCCCTGACTGACGTTTTTCATCGCAGTGAGTGCTGCCGCATCCACCGCCTTGCCGAGGGTCGTCTTGGTCACGTACGCGAGACCTAGGTCAATCGACAGACCTACGAAGATGATCAGAATGATTACGGACATGATAAACAGCACGCCAACTTGCCCACGTCCGTTTTTTCCGGCTTTCCTTCGAAGGGAGAGTTTCATTTGGTCCTTGTCCTTAGAAGTATGCGACGTCATACAGTTTGGTCGGAAGGCCGATGGCGCCGTTCGTCAAGGCTCCGATGCCGGTGGCGGGTGCGAACGTGTAGAATATCTCCGTGGAATACAGTTTTTGGCCGGTCTGCAGCGCCGGCGCTCCGGCTATAACAACGGAACCGCTGCCGCTCGGCGCGACTTTGCTGGTTGCGGAAATACCTGGCGGCGATAGCGTTTGTTCGACCACCGTATAGCTGCCGCCAGCCGCCGGTTTGGCCTGGCTGAATTCGGTAACGATCACCCTGCCGTTGGTGCTCAGACCCAGACCTGAGTCTCCCGCTAACAGGTCTGCGGCGGACGTGCACAAACTGTCGCACGTTGGAGTACCCGTCCCGCGTGACGCCAGATTCGAGCCTTGCCGGCTCAGTTCGGCGAGGACTTGCAAGTCGTACAAGGCGCGGCCGAAATCGATCGCTGAGCACATGAACATGAGGAGCAGAGTCGCACAAAACGCAAACTCCACCGCCGCCTGACCACTCTTCACCGAGGCGAGATGTACGCGGAATGAGCGATAACGTCGCAACATATTCTTCTATTGCCTATTTGGTTTGCGATGGATCAAAGGGCTCGTTCTGGAAGGTCGAGCTGGACGTGAAGGTGTAACCCCCGGGAAAGAAACTTGAAAGCAGCGGAGTCATCACGGGGAGCGTCGATACGAGCTTAATCGTTACGGTGAACCCAGGGCCGCCTGCTGCGCCGGCGGTGCCGCTCGGGTTGGTGGAGTCGTAACACGAAGCCGTCGTCCCGCCGGGCGGAACGCTACAAATTGAAAGGTTCGACGCATTCACGCCGGGTACGCTGACCTCGTTCTGAATGGCAGCAATAATCGATGATATGCGGGTCCCGCTCCCTCCTGATTCCTGCCCCGTGGAGGCATATCGACCCCCATCATCCACCGCCTGTTGCACGTTCATCTGCGAGAACATCAGCCACCCGTAGTCCATTATCGCGAAGAGCAAGAAAAAGAAGAGCAAACTGACCATCGCGAATTCGACCGTGCTTTGACCCTTCGCCGATCCGAGTGTCAAAGCCGGGCGTTTCAGGGGTGGCAGAATAGAAGATGCCTGGTTCTTTCTGCGAAGCTTAAACCTGTCCATGCGCTTGACCCCCAGCCAAAACAAGCTGAAAGCATTGCCCGTGCCAGTCTGAATGACTGGCTTCGCTCGCCTTTCTGAAGCAAAATGTTCCATTATCGGCGAATTTGCTACATCACGTAGCAATAATGCTACACGCAGGCGAGGTACCCTGCAATGCCTTGGCTAACTGCAACCAGTGTGGGGGCGACTAACGTGCCGCTGATGGCAAGACGCGCTGATGGAGCGACCTGGAGCTGATGAAAGTCAGGCGCGCAGGCCCGGCGGCCATTTGCCGCGGCCAAGTATGGCCGCCAAGCCGAGGCGCGGCAGGCTACGCTCCCCCGAGGGGATGCAGCCTGCCAGTATCAATTTCTTAGAGGCTGGTGACCAGATCGCGCTATTGCGAGATGCGCAGCAGAATCTTCGACGCTATGATTTGGAACACGGTATCCAACTGACTCGCGTCTGGCGCGAAGGCCGCTTCCCCCTGCGGTCCGATGGTGTCAGGGCTCGGACTGGCAGGATCGTTGGCAATCGTCAGCAGGTACGGCTTGTTGATCAGAGTGCCCAACCCAATTGAGTAAATGGTGATCTGGTCAGTATCACGCATCTTCGTCGCCAGCTGTTCCGTACGATAGGTCGCATCAAGGGTAATGTCGGCTGCGTTCGTGATCTTGCTCAATCCCGGCATCTGCGCAGGAAAAGTTCCGGGAGTTCCGCCTTGGGCGACATTTGCACAGTTGTTGCCGTTCCAATCGCCGGTCGTTGGGTCCATGAAAAAGACAGTATTGCACTCTTGGACCCCGCCCACGGTGTATGCGCAGCCGCCGTAGTTCCAATTGGTGAGGGTGGCGGAGCTTGTACATTTCAGCTTGTCGTTGATGGTGTTGGCGTAACCGTCGGTAAAGAATACGGCTACTCTTATAATGTTCGGCGCCAAAGGCTTGCTCAGGATCTGATTGTCCCCATCCAACAGGCCGCCATAGGCGTAAGTGCCGCCACTGAAGGGCATGCCCTCAACCGCAGACGTGATCGGCGTAGTGAAGTTCGTAGTCATCTTCACATCGACGGTGTCGGCGCCCGAGAAACTGATATCCGCGACGTTGTCGGTCGCGTTGTCGAAAAAGTTGATGAAATCACTGACGGCTGTCGGCAATGCGGCCGCCCCGCCGTTGCTATTCATCGATCCTGACCTATCCAGGATCAGTGACATAACCAGCGGGTTGCGTAGAGCCGTGGCACTCGCCGAAACGTTCAACGTATCGTACGCCGAGCCGAATACGCGGATGAAGGAAGTAGGAACCGCGGCGGTCGCCGTGATCGTGACAATCGTGTTGCCGTTGGCGTCAAGGCTGAATACCACCGAAGGCGTCGGAGGAGTACCCAGGCCCGGGACAGTTGAATAGTTGGCGTTGAACGCATTGGTGGCAATCGCCTGCCGGCCGCTGATATTACTGACATTGCGCATCGCCGTCAGTGCTGCCGCATCCACCGCCTTCGACAGAGTCGTCTTCACGATATAGGCCTGGCCAAGGTCGATCGCGAGACCGACGAAACCTAGCAGGACAAGCAAAGCGAAGCACATCAGGACGAAAATCTGCCCGCGCGCGTTCTTTCTAATTTTGCCTTGATCCAAGAGATTCACCTCTCTGCGTTTAGAAGTACGCGGAGCCATACAAAGTCGATGGCAAATTGATGGCGTTCTTCGTCAGCGCTACGATTCCAGTGGCCGGCGTGAAGGTATAGAAGATCTCCGTAACGAAAATCGTTTGGCCGTCCTGGACAGTGTTTTGTGCTGCGGTCGGCAATGTGGCCGGACCTCCGACACTTCCAACCTTGCTGGTTGCGGAAAGACTGGTTAATTTATCGCTCGTACTCGATTCTTGCGCGCTTATCGTATACACATTCTTCTTGTTGGTGACGGACGTGATGATCACGTCGCCAAAATCTTTAAGGTCCAGTCCGGACTCCCCCGTTACCACCGCTGCGACCGCCTGCGGCAAAGTGGACCCACGCGAAGCCAGATTCGAGCCTTGTCGGGTCAGTTCGGATATTGCCTGCATGTCGCTGAAGGCCCGGCCGAAGTCGATCGATGCGCAGAGCAAGATGAGCAGCACAGTCACTGTCATCGCGAATTCGACGACTGCTTGACCGGCCCGGTTAGCTGCAAATTTGCGGCGGGCTGAAGTATAAAACGTTCCCATATCGCTGGCCTAATTGGTGTTGGCCGGATTAAACGGCTCGTTTTTGAAAGTGGCGCTCGAAGTGTACGCGTATTTCGCCGGAAAGAACGTTCCAAAGAAGTTCAAGGGCGCCAATAGCGACAATGGCGTGACCAGCGTGAGGGTCACGACGTCCAGCGGACCTCCTGCCGATCCGTTCGTCACCACTCCATTGGAATTCACGCTCGAAATTTGAAGTTTGGTCGTGTCCACCCCGGGGATACTTATTTCGTTTTGAATCGTTTGCTCGATCGAGTTAATGCGACCGATAGATTTCCCGGATGTGTCAGTTTTAAAGTCCCCGGTGGATGCATACCGGCCCCCGTCCTGTACCGCCTGCTGAATGTTCATCTGAGCGAACAGGATCCAGCCGTAATCTATTATGCCAAAAAGAACCATGAAGAAGAGTCCGAGGGTCATGGCGAATTCCACTATCGCCTGACCCCTGGTCAATCGGAGCCTTGAAGCTCCGGATTTACGAGAGGTCAGAATCGAGCCAGCCTGATTCGATCTACGGTTAAACTTCTCCATATACTTGCCCTGTTGCGTTAGTAGCGATGCGCATCGCTGTGCCAGCTAAAATGCGTCCGATCGCTCTGTTCTTTGACAACCGACTTGCTCTCGCAGCTTGCGACAATTTAACTCATTGTAAGAAAATTTAGCTTTTAGCTATAGTGACTCTTGGTTGGCTATGTTTGGCTGCGACAATTTGTAGGAAAATTGATCTATTAGGCTATAGTGACTCTTGATTGGTTACGCTTGGCTGCGACGATGAAATCATGTCTTTGCTCAGCTTCAGCATTCTCACATGCGTCGAGTCTATGTCAAGACAAACTCTACATACGCGACTGCAATTGGAAAATACGCTAAGCCGCCTATGGTGGGGCTATGGAACATAGAAAAGCTATGCGTACTTGGAGATGACAGTCATCGCATCGATCAACCATCTTAAACAGTTGTAAGAGTAATTCAGAACTATATTGAGAGCTATAGAGATTCACAGCCCTCGCGCACACTCAACTTATACGTCGCGACCCGTTTTTGACGCGCCTAGTTCGCGGTCGCGAGTATCGAGCGATTCGAAATGTTTTTCAGGGAAACGCTGCGCCAGCGTCCTGGACCAGTCCAGGACTGAGCAACCGCCCGGCTGAATTCCAGCGCCGAGCAGCACCGGGAGTCACTCCGGGCAACCGCGCACGCATCGCTCCGGCTTCTGCGCGCCGCGATGATGTCCGATTGCCAAAAATCAGGTTGCGTCCTTCCAGCGACGCTACCTGACCGGGGTTAAAATTCGCGAGCTGCCGTGACTAAAGGCTGGTGTCCACAGTGCCGAGCAACGTCGTGATCGTCGTCCCCATTGTCTGGTAGCCGACATAAACCACGACCGCCACGGCCGCGAGAATCAGAGCGTACTCAGCCATCGTCTGACCGCGCGCAAAATCATTAGCTTTCACATATAGCTTGGTAAACATTGTTTTCGCCCCTTGGCAGTACGACTAACGACTGCCACCCTTTTAGCCGATTCTTGGCCCCGTGTTGGATTGAACCGGCGGGAGCTTAGACCCCCGCCGGCTCTGGTTTCATCACCGTCTTGTGATCGGTTCGCGATTAGAGCTTGCCGTCCACGCTGCCCAGCAGAGTCGTGATCGTCGTACCCATGGTCTGGTAGCCGACGAAAACCACGACTGCGACCGCGGCGAGAATCAGCGCGTACTCAGCCATCGTTTGTCCGCGCGCAAACCCGTCTGCCTTCACATACAGTTTCCTGATCAGATCCATTTCCGTGTCCCTCCGTCCGTTGGTGTGTTTCGAACAATCACACGCAGGAACCGATTTGCTCCCGCGCCTTGCGACGATTTAGCTAATTGTATGATAAGTCTTCAATTAGTTATAACCACCTACAGCTACTTAATTCAAAACTTTACCTAGTACTCTATCTAATTTCGCTCGCTGTTAGCTCTTGATTGGTTATGACAGTGAAATCATGTCTTTACCCTGCTTCGGCATTCTCTACATGCACCGAGTATATGTCAAGGAATCTTGTACCCGCGATTACAACTAAAAATACGTCAAAGCGCTCATCCCCGTGTTATGGAGCATCGGACAGCTGGCGTCTACTGAGAGATAGCAGCTATGGAGTAATTCGCTGGCTAATATGAATATAGGAAGAGATTAAAGAACTATAAGCGCGCTATCGCGAAAGACTAAAACTCATTGTATGGCGGCTGCCAACGCGGCGCTCAAACTGAAATTTCCTTCGTACAGCGCGCGTCCAACGACTACTCCCACCACCCCAGCGTCGAAGCAGCTCCTCAGCGCGCGGATGTCGTCGAGACTCGCGACGCCGCCCGAAGCGATTACCGGGATGCGCACGGCGTTTGCAATTTCTTCCATACGGGCGGCATCGACCCCGACCTGCGCCCCGTCGCGGGCGATGTCGGTCACGATTGCGGCGGCGACTCCGGCCGCGCGGAATCGATTCGCCGCCTCCGTGACAGTCAGTTGGCTCGTCTCGACCCATCCTTTGACTGCCAATTTGCCGTCGCGAATGTCGATCGATCCGAAAATTTTTTCAGGGAACTCCGCGCAAGCGTCACGGACCAGTCCAGGGTTGAGGATTGCTGCCGATCCAATCGAGACGCGGTCGGCGCCGGCGGCGAACGCTGCGCGTACCGCCTCGATTGTCCGCAGTCCGCCACTCACGTCGATTGCGCATTTCACCGACGCCCGAATTTGCGCGATCGCCTCGATATTTCGCGGTGCGCCGGCAATCGCGCCGTCGAGATCGACTATGTGGATAAGAGTCGCCCCCGCCTCGTCGAAGCGCCGCGCAGTCTCGCCCGGATCGGCGCCATAGATAGTCGCGCGGTTCATGTCGCCGTGGAGCAGGCGCACGACCTGGCCGTCCTTCAAATCGATCGACGGAATAACGGTGAACTTCTCGAACAAGCGACCTAGCTGCTGAGCGTGCCTTTGGTCGAGAGCGCGCCTGAAAGCCGCGGCTCGCGGGACGTCGCATGGTCCATCGCGCGCGCCAACGCCTTGAAGGTCGCCTCGACGATATGATGCGGGTTGCGGCCGCTCACCAGGTTGAGATGCAGGTTCATCCCGACCTCGTCGGTCAGCGCCTTCATGAAGTCGTGGACCAGCTCGGTCTGGAAGTTGCCGACCCGCTCCTGGCTGATCGCGACGTTGTAGCCGAGGTACGCGCGCCCGCTGATATCGACAATCGCGGTGCAGACGGCCTCGTCGAGCGGCACGGTCGCCTCGCCGAAACGCTTGATTCCAGCGCGGTCACCCAGCGCCTGCCGAAACGCTCGCCCTACGACCATCCCGACATCCTCGACCGTGTGATGGTCATCGATATGCAAATCGCCGCTGGCTTCGACCTTCAAATCGAAGAATCCGTGGCGCGCGAAACTCTCGAGCATGTGATCGAGGAACGGAACGCCGGTCTTCGCCTCGCCGCGGCCGGTACCGTCGAGCTTGAGCGCGACCGTCACCGAAGTCTCGCGGGTCTTGCGCTCGACCTCGGCGCTACGCTTCGCCTTGGCCGGCTCGAGTCGCGCAACCGGACTGGCCGTCTTGCCTTTATTTTGCGCGCTGACTTTGTGTTTTTGCATTTCGATTCCCTGCCCGCCTTGCCTTCCCATCGCCCATACCTGCGCGCAGTTCCATCGCGCGCGCGTGGCCCTCGAAACCTTCCATCCGCGCCAGGTGCGCGACCGTTGGTCCCAGCGCCGCAATCGCGCCCATCGACGCCTCGATTATACTGGTTCGTTTCAGGAAATCGTATGCACCCAGAGGCGAGGCGAAACGGGCGGCGCCGCCGGTCGGCAGCACGTGATTCGGACCCGCCAGGTAGTCGCCGAGCGGCGCCGGCGTGAGCGGCCCGAGAAAAACCGCGCCCGCAGCTTTGACCTTGGGCAGCCATCGCGACGGGTTGCGCACGTCGAGTTCGAGATGCTCAGGGCCTATCTCGTTGGCCAAGTCGAAGGCCTCGTTGAGATCGCCAACCACGACCATCGCGCCACGCTTGACCAGCGCGACCTCGACCTGGCGCGCGCGCGGCAGACTTTTCAGCGCAACCTCAATCGCATCAGCCACACGATTCGCGATGCTCGCCGACGTAGTCAGCAACACCGCCGCTTCATCACCAGATCCATGCTCGGCCTGCGCAATCAGGTCGGCGGCGATCCATTCGGGATGCGCGCGGTCGTCGGCGATCACCAGCACCTCGCTCGGGCCGGCCATTTTGTCGATATCGGTCACGCCGTACACCATCCGCTTGGCGGCCTGCACATACGCGTTGCCGGGCCCGACGATTTTGTCCACTGGTTTGATTGTCTCCGTGCCGTACGCAAGCGCCGCGACCGCATGCGCTCCGCCGACGCGGTAGAATTCATCGACGCCCGCGATTTCTGCCGCCGCCGGCACCGCGAGCCGCTCGCCCTCCGCCGACGGCGGCGAGACCATCACGATTTCGGCGACGCCTGCGACCTTGGCGGGAATCGCGTTCATCAGCACTGACGATGGATACGCGCCGAGCCCGCCGGGCACGTAAATTCCAACGCGCCGCATCGGTTGCACCATCTGTCCCAGGCGCATTCCGGACTTGTCGCGATAGATGAACGATTTCTCCATCGTGCGGCGATGGAACTCCGCGATTCGCTCGGCCGCCAGTTCCAACGCTCGGCGATCCTCAGCGGGGATACGATTGATCGCAGAATGCCGTTCGGCGGGCGTCACCCGGAGCGTCGCGGCGGTCAGCTTCACGCGATCGAACTTCGCGGTGAGATCGATCAGCGCGCGATCGCCGCGCTTGCGCACGTCGGCGATAATCTTCGACACCGCGCTGTCGATACCGGCGCTGTCGCCGCCCCGGCGCGCGAGGATCGCGGCCAGGAATTTTTTGAATTCCACTGTCTGCGACTTGAGGACGCGCGGCTTCATTATTCGGGAGCACGCTCGATTCGCGCGCCGAGACCAGAAAGCTTGGCGTCGAGCGCCTCGTAGCCGCGGTCGAGATGGTAGACACGGCTCAGCTCGGTCGTGTGTGTTGCCGCGAGCCCCGCGATTATCAATCCCATGCTCGCGCGCAGGTCGGTCGCCATCACGGGTGCGCCGCTCAGCTTCGACGGGCCGCGAATCACCGCCGTGGGCCCCTTCATCAGGATGTCGGCGCCCATTCGCGCCAGTTCCTGCGCGTGCATGAATCGATTTTCGAAAATCGTCTCGGTGATGACCGAGGTGCCGTCCGCCTGCGTCAACATCGCCATCATCTGCGCCTGCAAGTCAGTCGGAAATCCCGGATACGGCAGCGTGCGCAGCTCGACCGACTTGAGTTTGTCGCCGCGCGCGACGCGGATGCCCTTGCCGTTGGCCTCGACCACGACGCCCGCCTCGCGCAGCTTGGTCGCGACTGCGTCGAGATGCTCGATCGGTGCGTTTGTAATCGTAACGTCGCCGCCGGTGATCGCGGCCGCCGCCATCATCGAGCCGGCTTCGATGCGATCGGGTATTACTTCGTGCTCAGCGCCATGCAGCCGCTCGACGCCTTCGATTTCGATCACATGCGTGCCGGCGCCACTGATCTTCGCACCCATCTTGACCAGTACGCGCGCGAGATCCTGCACCTCGGGTTCGCGCGCCGCATTTTCAATCACAGTGCGGCCGCGCGCCGTTACCGCCGCCATCATAATATTCTCGGTCGCGCCGACTGACGGCGAATCGAGCCAGATGCGCCCGCCCGTCAGCCTCTCGGCGTGCGCTTCGACGTATCCGTGACGAAACTGGATCTTGCTGCCGAGCGCGCGAATCCCGACGATGTGCAAATTCACCGGACGCGCACCGATCGCGCATCCGCCTGGTGTGGACACTCGCGCACGTCCCGTCCGCGCCAGCAGCGGCCCGAGCACGACGAACGACGCGCGCATCGTCTTGACCAGTTCGTACGACGCCTCGTGCGACGTAACGTTAGCGGCGTGCAGCTCGACGCGATGCTCGTCGGTCCAGCGCGCCTCAACGCCAAGCTGGATCAGCAGCTCCATCGCGGTTTTCACATCGCGCAGCCGCGGCACGTTGGTGAGATGCAGCGGCTCCGACGTCAGCAACGACGCCATCATGATCGGCAGCGCAGCATTCTTACTGCCACTGAGCGTGACAGTGCCGCGCAGCGGAGCACCGCCATGAATTATGATTTTTTCCATCGCAACCTACGGCTCGATCTTTCGGGCGCGGACGACGCGCTGATGCCCCGCGAAATCGTTTATCACACTGACAACGCGCAAGCCCGCATCCTCGACCAGTTTTACGACCGCCGGCGCCTGCCGAGCGCCAACCTCGAGGATCAACTCTCCATCGCTTGCGAGATGCGCCGGCGCTTCCGCCGCAATCCTGCGCAGGACATCGAGGCCATCGACGCCCGCGCTCAGAGCGCCCCGCGGTTCATAGTCGCGCACCTCGGGCTCGAGGGCCGCAATCTCTGCGTCCGTCAGGTACGGTGGATTGGAGACTATTACATCGAAGGATCGGAGGCGCGCTCCATGGTCCATGACCTTGAAACAATCGGCGCGCCGGTGCGATATGACCCCATGCAGGTCATGCCGGAGCAGATTGCGGATCGAAAACGCGCACGCTTGCAGGGAAATCTCGGTTGCTGTCACCTGCGCGTGCGGCGCGTTAATCGCGATCGCGATCGCGATTGCACCTGACCCCGTGCCGAGATCGAGGACTCGTGCATCGGGCTTGGCCTTTATAAATTCCAGCGCCGCGCCGACGACGAACTCAGTTTCAGGTCGCGGAATCAGCACCGAAGGGCCCACGTCGAAGTCGAGCGAATAGAATTCCTTGTGGCCCACGATATACGAGAGCGGCTCGCGTTTCTCGCGCCGCGCGACCATCGCGTTGAAATCGTTCAATATCGCTTTTGAGAGTTTGATCGAACCAGTTATAACCGCCTCGCGCGTGACGCCCGCTGCTTCCGCCATCAGGACTTCCGCGTCGAGCCGCGACGATTCGATACCAACTGCCGCGAAATTGTGCGCGGCTATTTCGATCAGCGCTCGCGCAGCCGAAATGTCCGCGTCGCTCATCGCGACTTACTGCAGCGACTGCTCGCGATCGTACGCTGCCAGCGCATCTATCACCGGGTCGATTGCGCCGTCGAGGAAATTGTCGAGCTGATGAATCGTCACATTGACGCGATGGTCGGTCACGCGCGATTGGGGGAAATTGTAAGTGCGGATGCGCTCGGAGCGGTCGCCGGTCCCCACCATCGACTTGCGGGTCTGCGCGATTTTCGCCTGCTGCTCCGACTGCGCCTGCTCGAGCAGCCGCGCGCGCAGGATCTTCAACGCCTTCGCCTTGTTCTTGTGCTGCGATTTTTCGTCGCGTTGGATTATCACCATCCCGCTCGGGATGTGCGTGATTCGCACCGCCGAGTCGGTGGTATTGACGCTCTGCCCGCCCGGCCCCGACGCGCGCATCACGTCGATCCGCAGGTCCTTGGCTTCATTGATATTGACTTCGACCTCGTCCGCCTCGGGCATCACCGCGACCGTCACCGCCGATGTATGGATGCGTCCCGAGCCCTCGGTTTCCGGCACGCGCTGCACGCGATGCACGCCGCCTTCGTACTTCAGCCGCGAGTATGCGCCGCGTCCCGTCACCAGCGCGATCACTTCCTTGATGCCGCCGAGCCCGGTGTCGCTCAGGCTGAGCGTTTCCAGCTTGAAGCCGTGGCGCTCGGCATATCGCGTGTACATCCGGAACAGGTCGCCCGCGAATAGAGACGCTTCTTCACCGCCAGTGCCCGCACGTATTTCTAAAATTACGTTCTTCTCGTCGTTGGGATCGCGCGGCGTCAGCAGCTCCTTGAGCTTCTCCTCGACCGCGTCGAGATTTTTCTGCAGCGTCGGCATCTCGGCCTTGGCCAGCTCGCGCAACTCGGCGTCATTGCCGTCGAGGATTGATTTGTGCCCCGCGATTTCGTCGGCGATGCGAATATACTCGCGCGCGCACTGCGCCGCCTCGGAAAGCTGCGAACGCTCCTTGGCCAGCCGCGCGTATTCGCGTTGATTGCCGAGCGTGGCCGGATCGCTGAGCTTGCGCTCGAGTTCCGCGACCCGCTCTTCTATTGCGCTTGCCTTATCGAGCACCGCCCCATCACCATCATCGGCCCTTTAAGAAAGCCGAGAAGCACTCTCCTGAAAAAAACAAAGGCGCGGCCGATTGGGCCGTGCCGATGGATTTCTCCCCCGCGCACCCGGGTGCGTCGGGCACCGCAGGCGGCGGGAGTTGCTATGCTACTTCTCGGCGGCAGTTTCCGCCGTCTTTTCGGCCGGCTTCTTGATGCCGTACTTGCGATTGAACCGCTCGACGCGCCCCGCGGTATCGACCAGGCGCTGTGTGCCAGTGTAAAAAGGATGGCACTTCGAGCAGACCTCGACGTGAAGCTCCTTGAGCGTCGAGCGCGTTTCGAAGGTGTTGCCGCACGCGCAGACGACCGTGCAGCGGCGGTATTCAGGATGGATTCCAGTTTTCATTTTATTTTCTCGAACTCTTCCACCTATTATGCTGCAGGATACCATCGCAGGAGATCCCGCACAATTCGCCCGTCGCGGCTGCCGTTTCGGGCTTTTCGTATCGCTATCGTCACCTTGTTCGCAGCAATAATAAGCACGATTTTCGCGATTACCAGCCACGCCGCGCCTCCTCCGAAACCCGCGCCAGCGTCAAGCGCCGCGAGTACCGGCTTCGCGCCCGATAGCCGGACCCTGCTTGCGCCGATTGTATTGCTCGCGCCGCCGGGGCCTGCGCGTGCCTCGCGTGCGATCGCGATTTTCGATCGTCAGCTCGCGTTCCAGCGCAGAATCTCGTTCCATCCGAAGCTTGGTCCTTCGCTTCAGCGAGTCGTCGATGAGCTTCCGCCTCGGCAATCGACGATGATTCGCGCCGCCGCGCTCTACTCGAAGCCGGAAATTCCATGGCACGATACGCCCGACGGCACGCACCAGATTTGCGTCGCGGGACAACCGGACGACAGCGACTATCTCTACACTCTGGTGAATCAATGGCGCGGTCCCGAGGAGCCGACGCGATTCTCGGGCGTCTTCGGTCTCAAGCCTTCCGGCGATTCCACGCCCGACAACATCTCGAGCGTCACCGCCACACTCGCCGGCGAGCTGATGATGGACACCTACGGTCTCGGCGCGCTGGTCGATCTGTTGGCCGACACGTTGCGCGAGTTTCACGGCGACCTGAAACCGCCGTGGGATACTGTGCCCGGCAAGTTCAATCATCATGATGCCGCCGGGATGGACCGCTTCCACCGCGAAATGCCGCATCTGGCGGCGAAGTTCGATCACTACTTCAAATTCAATAACCTGCTCGACGAATTCAATTCGCCCGCGGGACCAATCGTGCTCTTCAACGTCGATATGGAAGTTCGCCTCGACGCGCTGAAAAAATATCCGCTGCTCTATGATTTCTATCGCAAGGTGGTCCCCGCAGTGGTCGCGAAATCCGAGATACTCGACATGCACGGCAACTACTGGATGCGCGAGGCGTTCGACCACGGCCACATCCGCCTCACGATAATGATCCGCAACGGTCTGCTGACGCCCTTCAACGCCACGATGCAACCGACGGGCGACAGTATCGCGCTCGGCGAAATCTCGCGCGGCAGTTATCGCACGCTGGCTTCGGCCCAGGTGACCAGTCTCGCGATGAATTTCGGCCTCGCCAACATTGGATTCACGACTGATTACCATCGCGAGCCCGGCGCCTGTACGTTCGACAATCGCATGAACACGGTTCCGCAACTCGTCGCGCCACCCGGGGTGCATCAGGTGATGGATTTGGTGGCCGGCGATTTTCTGCACGGGATCGCGACTGGAAATGGCGGCTTGAATTCGAAGCTCACCTCGCGCCTGTTGCCCAACGGCACCTATGATTTCTCCGGCGGCTTCACGGCCCAATTGAACTACTCGCCGACGCTCGAGTTGCTCGCGCGGGTTGGCGACGCGATCGCCAAGGAACACAACGACCAGGTTCGCGCCGAGGAACGCGCATTCGGCGAGGAACT